>CAZRXT010000120.1:4160-6938 GCA_964604035.1 uncultured Prolixibacteraceae bacterium
ATTAGTTTATCGATCTGCTTGTCTTCGCCAAACTCTTTTAGAGCAGGTGCAAGAACAATCAATTGACCTCCATCGGCCATTGCCATTCTTGTACGATAAATACTTTTATTGCCAAGCCATGTGCTTTTGAATTCCGTAGGATCGAGCCAGACAACCACCTTATTCAAGGGTTTTTCAACCATGTCGAAATTCACCTTTAACGAAAGTTCGGCTGCTTTCTGAAATACTTCAAAATCGTCGCCAATGAATATACCGCGTGTGACAAGCTTATTGTTTTGGTCGACACCAACAACGGTCTGAACATAGACTATTGGCAAGTTTTGAGCGAAATTATCGGTAGCATAATTGAACACCTTCCGAACCGGGGTTTCGGCACGCCCCATCATCCGTTCCATTCCATAAGCAGCGCCTATAAAATGGCTTTTATTAATTCCCTCGGAACCTCCTGTTCCAACGAAAATATTTTTATTATAATTGGCCATTCCCACAACCTCGTGAGGGACTACCTGCCCCAAAGAGAGGATAAGGTCATATCCTCCTTCAATTAAAAGTCGGTTTACCTGAGCCGGCCAGTTGAAATTGACTTTTCCTTCAGAAACTTCTTCAACAAAAGAACCCGGGACTTCGCCTATAGTGACAACATCGTTACGCCAGTCGTGAACCCTGAAAAGATTTCGATCGACATTGGGAAACATGTGTTTAATTTGATCGTCGGTCATTGCGGTATGTGTACCCAAGGCAGGAAGAATATCGGTGAGTTTTTCGCCAAAATACTCATACGCAAATGAAGTAAGAATACCTGCTTTTGAAGGAAGACGAGTATAGTCGGGCGGTATTGCAAGAACTTTATTTTTCTCTCCAATTTTATTCAACGCTTCGAACAACGCAGTTTTCAAATCAGAATCAGACAAATCCATTTCAGGTGATCCCTTTTCTAAATATATCATTTTTAAGTATTTTGAATATTTTTATTTACACTTTTTAGTTCTTTGCATTTGCATCAACAAACTCGTTCAAGTTATTAACTGTCACAACAGTTGATGGAAGCAATATTGCAGGTTTTTCAGACTTTCCATTATTAACATGTTTGTAATCGCTTTTCTTTAGATGTCCATTATTGGCCAACTCAAGAGCAACATCAATTGTTTTGGCTGCAAGATCTTTAACCGACTTATTTACAGTCATATCAAGCTTCCCTTCTGCTATTAAGTCTTGCGACTTATCCGAAAGATCCTGCCCGGTAACAATTACATGCGTAGGATAATCGACCTGATCAAAAAACTGAACAACAGTCTCGGCCATTGCCCCACTACCACACAAAACAGCATCTATGTGCTCAGGACTAAAGTTGTATATTTTCTTTATTGCCTGCAACGTTGACTCAGCAGAATAATCTTCAATATACTGTTTAAATATGATGTTGATTTTACCGCTTTCGACGTATGGTTTTATAGCCTTTTCGTGCCCCGCGCTTATAAACCGCGCATTAGCATCGGATGCATCCCCCCATAGGAAAACATAATTTCCCGCAGGCTTTTTCGACACTGCATAATCAACCATCTGTTTGCCAACTTCAACATAATCGAACGACAGAAGGCAACTTATGTCTGCATTTCGAATAAGCCTGTCGTACGAAATAACAGGCACATTGTTTTCATTGGCCAGCCTTACAATTCCTGCAGCAGTATTCTGATTTGCTGCAACAACAATCAACACATCAACGCCTTCGGCAATAAGCTCTGAGGCCTGTTTTAGTTGTTCATTCTCATCATTATTCGCATCACGAACTACTAATTCGGCACCGTTCGTTTCTGCTTTTTCCTTCAAATAACGAAGATCACCTTGCCAACGGGCATTTTGGAGCGAATGAATTAAAAATCCAATTTTAATATCACCACCAACCTTACAAGAGTTGAACGCGAATAAAAAAAGTACCAGACAGAATAGAAAAATATTTTTCATAAACACAGCAGTTAAATAATTGATAAAATAAAGTTCTATAAATCTACAAACTTTTACGAACTAAGTAACCGTTTGCAATCGGTTGTATAGCACTTCTACGACGAGCATAATTCGTCATGCATAAACATGTATGAAACAATGCTCCTCGAAAGCTAAATTTCATCATGCTATTTACATGAGAATATTCAATAATTTAACGTGATTAGCATCTGATAGAATTCGCAAATTAAAATCAGCACCAAACAATAAAGAATAATCACAAACAAAATGTCAAACAACACAACATCAAAACAGGCGACGCTAACGTTTTACACGTGCATTCCCCTGCCACACACTCCAAACCATCTCTTCATCGGCAGGCTGTGCGTAATCGGTTAAGAAAGTTGTAGCTAAGGCTCCGGTAGCCCATCCAAACTGAGCCCATTTTTCGGGTTCCCAATCTTTCAGAATACCATAAAGCAACCCACCAACAAAACCATCGCCACCGCCAATACGGTCGAGAACATGAATGCTACGAGGTTCTATCACTTGCCAATTTTCACCTTCGAGCATAATTGCGCCCCACAAGTGTTCGTTTGTATTGACCACTTGACGAAGCGTTGTTGCAAAAACCGATGCATTTGGGAAGTTCTTCTTTACTCGATAAATCATTTCTTTGAAACTATCGATCTTATCTTGAATGCCTTTGCCACCAGCTTCTGGCCCTTCGATGCCCAAGCAAAGTTGAAAATCTTCTTCATTACCAACCAGAATATCTGATACCGATGCAATTTCTTTGAAAATTTCGTGCAGCTCTTTTTCTCTGCCTTTCCAGAA
>CAZRXT010000121.1:0-1154 GCA_964604035.1 uncultured Prolixibacteraceae bacterium
CATATCGATATGGTTCCGCAAGCCAATAGTGGTGTCGCTTTTAATTTCGAAACCGATCCAATTGATGCATATATCGATGGCGAATGGGTTACTGCCCGCAACACTACTCTTGGTGCCGATAACGGCATTGGCGCTGCTGCCATAATGGGAATCCTACAATCGACAGAGTTGGAACACGGACCAATTGAGGCGCTCTTTACAATTGATGAAGAGACTGGTATGACTGGTGCCATTGAGTTGAAACCAACTGTGTTGAAAGGCGACATTCTTATTAACCTCGATACTGAGAATGAAAACGAGATAAGTGTTGGTTGTGCCGGTGGTGTAAATGTGAATGCTACTTGGGTTTTTTCCGAAGATGAAATAGTTACTGGCGACAAAGCTTATAAAATCTCAATTACTGGGCTTAAAGGCGGTCATTCAGGATTAGACATTCATCTTGGACGTGGAAATGCATGTAAACTAATGGGGCGTTTCCTGAAAAAGGCAGTTGCTGAAAGTCATGTGCGCCTGGCATCAATAGATTGTGGCAATATGCGAAATGCAATTCCTCGCGAAGGTTTTGCTGTAGTTACACTTCCAGAAAAGAAGGTTAAGGCTTTTCTCGATTCAATAGAGATGTTCCAGTCTGTTTGGTTCAATGAGTTGGGTAGGGTAGAACCAAACCTGAAAATTGAAGCCACCGAAGTCGATATTCCAACAGCATTGATCCCAGAAATGGTTCAGGACGACCTTGTTAATGCCTTGTGTGCTGTGCGTAACGGAATTATCAGAATGAGCGATTCGATGCCCGGTGTGGTTGAAACATCTACAAATCTTTCGATTGTAAAATCTACGAAGGGGAAAATTGAAATTATGTGCCTTGCTCGTAGTTTTGTCGATTCGGCCCGCGATGGTGTTGCTTCATCTCTCGAAAGTTGTTTTCAATTGGCAGGTGCGAAAGTCGTAATAAGTGGTGCATATCCAGGTTGGAAACCGAATTCGTCGTCCGAAATATTGGCAACAATTAAACAATCGTTCATTCGTGTAAGGGGAATTCAACCTGCCGAAGCGGCTATGCATGCTGGGCTCGAATGTGGAATTCTGGGGGCAACTTATCCTAATTGGGATATGGTTTCTGTTGGTCCCAATATTGTTTCACCTCATTCGCCCGA
>CAZRXT010000121.1:1254-3673 GCA_964604035.1 uncultured Prolixibacteraceae bacterium
TTATCTAATGATAGTTTGCTCTCTGTTTGGGCCTACCGAAACGATTGTAATTGGTGTTCCGGTTTTTTCTTCAATGTATTTAATGTACGACTTGAATTCGGCAGGGAAATCTTTCTCAGCAGTAATGCCAGTTAAATCGCATTTCCAACCTGGCAACTCTTCATACACTGGCTCAACTTTTTCGTTTAATTCGTAAGGGAACTCAGTTGTTATGTTGTCGCCAATTTTGTAACCTGTGCAAACTTTTATTGTGTCAAATTCGTCGAGAACGTCAGCTTTCATCATAATTAAGTCGGTTGCTCCGTTAATCATGATCGAGTAATTTAGCGCTACTAAGTCAATCCATCCGCAGCGGCGTGGTCTTCCTGTAGTTGAGCCGTATTCATGTCCTTTGTCACGCAAATCTTGCCCTACCGTATCGAAAAGTTCTGTTGGGAATGGCCCTGCGCCAACGCGTGTGCAATAAGCTTTGAAAATTCCAAATACTTTACCAATTCGTTGAGGCGCAATTCCTAAGCCAGTACAAGCACCAGCACAAATTGTGTTTGAAGAAGTTACGAATGGATACGATCCAAAATCGATATCGAGCATTGTTCCTTGAGCTCCTTCCGCAATAATAGTTTTGCCTTCTCTTAACGCATTGTTGATGTAGTTTTCGCTGTCGACAAAAACAAATTTTTTCAATGTTTCGATTCCATCAAACCAATCTTTTTCAAAGATCTCAAGTTGTTCTTTGTAGTCGAAATTATAAAGTTTTTCAAGCATCACGATGTGTTGTGCTTTGCGTGCTTGATATTTTTCAACGAAGTTTTCGCAAATATCGCCAACACGCAGACCATCGCGACCAATTTTATCGCGGTATGTTGGCCCGATTCCTTTTAGAGTCGATCCAATTTTAGTATCACCTTTTGCGGCTTCCGAAGCAGCATCGAGCAGCCTGTGAGTAGGCAAAATCAAATGTGCTTTCTTCGAAATCAAAAGATTATCTGAAATGTTGAAGCCAACTTTGCTGATCGATTCAATTTCTTTTTTGAAGATTCCCGGATCAAGTACAACTCCATTTCCTATGATATTTACTTTGTTTTCGCGGAATATTCCACTTGGAATTGTATGTAATACTTGCTTAATGTTGTTGAATTCCAGTGTGTGTCCAGCATTTGGGCCACCTTGAAAACGAGAAATAATATCGTAATGAGGTGTTAAAACGTCAACCACTTTACCTTTTCCTTCATCGCCCCATTGCAGGCCTAATAATACATCAACTTTTGTCATTTTATTCTTTAATTATCAACGTTAAAGCCAAAAAAATAGGTCTATTCCAAAACGTATGGAATAAACCGGGTGATAACCGAACTAATTGGTTTTGGCTCTCAAAACTACAAAACAATTCATTGCATAGCAAACAAAAACCCTTTTGTGCGAGAAGTTTGCTGAATATTATTGAATTGATAAGATTCCTTCTTTGCTTTTCAACAAAAGTAGTTGTCTAAAACGCTTGATGGTTCTTTTTTTCTATTTGAAAGAAATGTTGTGCTTAATCCAAATCTAAACGTTCAACAATGTCTATCCCTTTTAGTTTGTTAAGTTCGGCAAGAATGTTGTCAATATCTTCGGTGTTATGTATGTAAAGATCTATTGTGCCAGTAAATACGCCTTCGTTTGTGTCGAATCTTACGGTGCGCATATTTACATTGTGGTCTTTAGATATTATGCTTGTAACATCGCTGGCAATACCTATTCGGTCAAATCCTTTTATGTAAATACGACTAAGGAAAGAGTTTATTTTAAATTGTTTCCATTTAGCGATAACAATTTTGTCGCCTTCGCTTGTTGTAATTTTGATCGTTTCTTTACATGACTTTTTGTGGATTATAATCACATTCGATTCATCTAAATAGCCAATCACATCGTCGCCAGGTATTGGATTACAACATTTTGCCAGTTTGAAGTTCTTTTCAATGTTTTCTTCGCTCAGTATGTAGGTTTTCTTCTTATCTATATGTTGATTTGAGATTTCGCTTTCTTGATCGTTCTTTTTTTTGCGGCCCAAACTTAGTTTCCAGTATTTTACAAGTTTGTTTTCTTCTTTTTTGTCCTTGTATATTTCTTCTAATTGATTGAGATTGATAAGTCCTGAGCCAACTTGTGCATACATTTGCATTTTTGTTTCAAGATTGAAGTGGTTTAGCAGGGCGCTAATTGTTTCGTTTGATGGGATTTTGTTTAATTTTTTTAATTCGTCCTCAATTATTTGTCGTCCTTTTTCAATATGTTCACTTTGTTCAAGTTTAAACGAATCTTTAACTTTTTGTTTTGCTTTTGCCGTTGTAACAATTTCGAACCAATGTGATTGTGGCCGTTGTTTTTCGGAGGTCAATATTTCTACTTGATCTCCACTTTTTAATATATGGTTGATTGG
>CAZRXT010000121.1:3773-6913 GCA_964604035.1 uncultured Prolixibacteraceae bacterium
GCAGCAAAACCACGTTCTGCAATTTCGTTCATTCGTTCACTTCTAATCTGAACTTCTACCCATTTTCCTTCTGGTCCCATTACGGTTACGTGCAACGCTTCGTATCCGTTAGCCTTTGGCATTGTTACCCAGTCTCTTATCCTATCTTGTTTGTAGTTGTAAATTGAAGTTACAATGGAGAATATTTCCCAACACTTTCGGCGCTCATCTATGTTCTCATTACTTTTGAAGATGATTCGTACGGCAAGTAAATCATACACTTCGTCGAAAGATACTTTCTTCACCTGCATCTTTTTCCAAATTGAATAAACAGATTTGGGTCTTGCTTTTATTGAAACTTCAAGATTTTCGCTCTTAATTTTCTCTTCTATTGGTGTAATGAATTGATTTACTAGGTAACTGCGATGATCCTCTTTGTCGCGGAGCTGTAGCGATATTATTTTGTATTGATCGGGGTATTTATATTTTAAACTTAGATCTTCGAGTTCCGATTTTATTGCGTAAAGGCCCAGACGGTGGGCTAGGGGAGCGTAAATGTAAAGCGTTTCGCCCGAAATTTTCAGTTGCTTATTTTGGGGCATTGAATCTAGGGTGCGCATATTGTGCAATCGGTCTGCTATCTTTATCAGAATTACTCTTACATCGTCAGATAATGTAAGAAGCATCTTCCTGAAATTCACCGCTTGCAGATAGTCAAATTCGCCTTCAAGTTTTGTTAGCCCATCAACTATTGTTGCAATTTTTTCGCCAAAAAGATTTTCAATATCTTTCAGTGTGTAGTCTGTGTCTTCAACTACATCGTGCAGAATGGCCGATACAATTGATTTTGTTCCAAGCCCAATTTCTTTGGTAACAATTGTGGCAACAGCCAAAGGATGAAGGATATATGGCTCTCCCGATTTTCTTCTAACTCCTTCGTGGGCGCTGTTCGCAAAATCGAATGCTTTCTGAATCATTTGCAAGTTTTCTTCAGTCAGCTTGTGTTTTATCGATTTTAGTAAGTCGCTGTAAGCTTCTTGAATCTGTCTTTTATCTAATTCTGAGTGTTGTGCCATTTATCGTACTTTTCGCGCTGTTCCCTGTGATGTATTTTTTCTCCTGCCATTTTCGGAGTAGTCAAAAAATGTTCTTTCTTGCCTGTTCTGTAACAAACAATATTAGTTGAAAATTTCTTAATGTCAAAAAAATCTATTCGAGAAATGGTTTAATGCATTTATTGTTGCTTTTATAGAGGGTTCCTTTTATTTTATTGATTGATTGTTTGTTGGTCGCTGCTTTTTATTTTAGTATCGATATATTGCATGATTTCAGCTACCTGATTGGGTTCAAACCATTTTATTGTTGTGTCTTTATTAAACCAAGTTAATTGTCGGCGTGCGTATCGGCGTGTATTCCTTTTTATTAATTCAATTGCCACTTCGAGAGGTGTTTGATTGTCAAAATATTCAAATAGCTCTTTATATCCTACTGTGTTTAGCGAATTTAGGTTTTTGTATGGGTAAACCGTTTTTGCTTCTTCAATTAGCCCATCTTCTATCATTTTGTCTACTCGGGCATTAATTCGTTGGTGCAGAATTCCTCTATCTGTATTTAGTCCAATTTTGATGATATTGAAATCTCTTTTTTTCTTGATGTTAGTTCTTAATTCGGAATATTTTTTTCCGGTCATGTAGTATACTTCTAATGCGCGAAGTATTCTTTTATGATTTTTTAGATCAACAATGCTGTAGTATTCTGGGTCTATTTTTTTAAGTTCTATTCGTAACGATTCTAATCCTTCTTTCTCAAGTCGATCAATAATATGGTTTCTTACTTTTTCATCTATTGTTGGTAAATCGTCGATGCCGTTACAAACTACGTCGATAAACATCATCGAACCACCCGTCATCACAACCTGATCGTGAGTCTCGAATAATTCTTGAATGCTTTTAATTGCTTCCACTTCAAAATCGCTTGCGTTAAAATATTCATGAATCGAGTGATTTCGAATCATTTTGTGATTAACAGTATGAAGTTGCTGAGAATCGGGTATTGCTGTTCCTATTGAAAGCTCTTTGTAAATTTGGCGAGAATCGCAAGAGATAATTTCGGTATTATAATGTAGTGCAATTTCTATGCTAAGGTTTGTTTTCCCTATTGCAGTGGGTCCTAAAATTATTATAAGTGTTTTTGTCATAACCTAACTAATTCAGGTCTGAAAGATAGGCAACATACAAGCAAAAAAAAAGGGACTTTTCAGCCCCTATTATTTTTCGTTTAATTCACCATACATGTACAGATAGTCTTGTAATATTCCTCTTTCAATTTCTCGTTCCTGATCTACAATTAAATCTTCTGAAACCAGAGCCTCATCTATGCATTGGCTATTGGATGCCTGCATTGTTGATGTGCTAATAATTGAATCTTCACTTAAATTTTTCATCGAGAATATATTTAGTAACTATTTATATTTTAACAACTTAGAGCAAAAGGAAGCATTCGAAAATCATTTATTTTTGGCAGAAAAGAGTTTGTTTTTTTATCTTTTTTAAGCTCATTTTCAGAATACTTTCATTTCAAAAATACCAATTGTACTCATATCTCTAAAGTATTTGTAGTTTTCATTTTTGTGTTGGCATTTTTCCATTTCTTAATTGTCAGTAAAGTAGAACTTTAGGTTCAAGCGTCTCGTTTTTCATGTTTTGAACAATGGTTATTTGAAGTCAATTTTTTAAAGAATTGGTGTTGTTTTGCGTCTTTTCAATTTAATTTGAGCCGAGTCAGAAGATTGTTACCAATGTTTGCAAACTTGACTGCCAATGTTTACAATCTTTAGTATCAATGTTTACAGACTTTAGTATCAATGTTCCCAATCTTTGGTATCAATGTTATCAGACTTTAGTATCAATGTTTCAAAACTTTGGTATCAATGTTTACCAACTTTGCTGCTTATCTTTTCCAACTTAAGTATCAATGTTTCCGTTTGTTGCTTTTCAATTTGTGGAGGTAGATTTATGGTTTCCGGTCTTAATAACATCATTCGAATGGCAATGCCTTATGATGATGATTTATAGGTTTTTACCATAGCGACTCTTTGTTGCATTAGATATAAAAAAAGAGGCATGCAATAGTTGCACGCCTCTTTGTATGTTGTTAAAATA
>CAZRXT010000122.1:0-6890 GCA_964604035.1 uncultured Prolixibacteraceae bacterium
ACAGCTTTTGCGTTCGCCCTGTGGATATACTTTATATTGAAAAGCCACATCGTTGTTGCTTACGCGAAAAATGACATCGAAGGCCGCTTTTTCATCTTTCAAAAAAGAAAAAATCGCCTCGCTGGCCACATAATTCACCTTGCTTTTTTTGATGTTGGGCAATGAATAGCTTTCTTCAACTTTACGAAGCTGAACGTTTTCTTTCAATGCCAATCCCGAAGTAAAATCGCCCACATTGGTTTTCAATCCAATGGGCGACGGCTGCAAGAAGGTTTTTCCGTTGAAAGTAACACTGTACGTTGCAACGCCAGCATTCTCGGCAAGTTTCACAACCAGTTTCCCATCGGGACTGCTAACGGTTTTTTCGGCAGCATTTGAAATGCAGACAAAAGAGAAAAAGATTAAAAGTAATAAACTAAATATATTCATAATGAATACTTTATATTAATTGCTTTTTGAAATTTGATCACTGATACGGAAGTAATCGAAATCGGCAAAACCTCCAACATTTTTTGTAGCATAGTTGAACAAACCAAAACGATAGCCCATAAAGTGCTCCATTAAGGTGTATTCCATTTTCAGTTCGCCGCCGATTTTTTTCCATGTTTTTCCATCGAGGCTGTAGAAGAATTCTGCAACGTCGATTTTGTTTCTATAATCGCATTCAATTTTCAGGTAAACCTTGTTCTGAGAAAGTGGAATACTCTCAATTTCAGTAGGCACATCGGTTTTGTTGCTCACCATAAAGAGCTGTTTCTGACCGTTGACCACTTTTACTCCCACTTGACCAAACTTACGTTGAAAAGCAGTTAATCCGGCAAAATCGCCTTCCTTCATGTTCGAAGCATCGAGCAAAGTAGTACCCGAAGATACGGGGCCAAAAGTGCGCTGTGTTAAAGTATTGCGCGATTTTAGGAACAAGCTGTCGATGCGCCCGGTTTTCAGGCGAAGGAATCCTTTGCGTTCAGTAACCGACCAAAGTGAATTATCGGGGTTGTGGTTCCACTGCCAAACCAATGGAAGAACGGGTTCGCCCTTTTTACGTTTGAACTCGTCGTTGGCTACAATACCGGGCATTAAGCCCTTGCTGGCAGGTAAATCCAATGTTGCAGGCACTTTGCCGTCGATGCCCATTACAGGCCAGCCATCGACCCACTTCATCGGCACTAAAAAAGGGATGCGACCAACCGAACCATGATCTTGAAACAAATAGGCAAACCACTTGCCATCGGGGGTATCGATGATGCTACCTTGTGCAACACCTTGATCCTGTAACGCAATACGGCCTTCCCAAGGCCCCATTAGGTTGTCGGCACGGTGAACAAGAACGGTGCGCATTCCACCACGTGGCCACGAAATATTGAAGATGTAGAACTTGCCATCGTGTTTGAAAAGCTGCGATCCTTCGGCTTTGAGCATGTTGGGCTCCGTTGGCGCGCTTGCATTTTCGATCAAAACCTGATTTAAACCGCCTTCTTTCACACCTGTTAAATCGCTGTTCAGTTCAATGATATTCAACTTGCCACCACCGGTAATCAAGAAAACACGGTCATTGTCGAAAACCAAGGTGCAATCGTGATAACCTGGCGTGAACGAGTTCATTTTCCAATCGCCTTTTTCAATATCGTTGGTTCTGAAAATATAGGTCCTATTGGTTGTTTGAGCATACGTTGCAATGTAATAAGTTCCGTTGTGATAACGGAGGCTGCTTGCCCAGGTACCTTTTCCGTAATTGCTTTTGCCGTTCACAAGGCTAAGGGCATCGTCGTCGCCCAGCTTATCGTAGGCATAGTTGAGCAATTCCCAGTTGACCAAATCTTTCGATTTCATAATTGGAACACCGGGGCATAAGTGCATAGTTGTGCTAGCCATGTAATAGGTATCGCCAACCCGAATCATCGACATATCTGGCACATCGGCATGGATAATTGGATTTTGTGCTTGCTTTTTCTGAGCTGATATTGTATTGACAATCAATACAAGTAACAGAATAATGATTGAATATTTCTTCATTCGTATATATTTAATTAATTCTTCGTTTCAACTATAAAATGCTCATTATTTAATGAATAGCATTTTTTTAGTTACTGTCTTATTTCCCGAAACTAATTGATAAATATAGATACCTCCCTCTAATTTAGCTCCATTATCATCTGTTGCATACCATGTAACATTGTAATTGCCAGCATCCAATTTTTCATTAACTAAAGTAGAAACCATTTTTCCAACCACATCATAAATTTTGAGCGAAACATTGGTTGTTTCGGTTAATGAAAAATCAATTTGAGTTAGTTCAGAAAAAGGATTTGGGTAGTTTTGACCCAATTTTGATTCTGCTGAAGGAATTAAAGGATTGCTAACCGATATTGAATCACATTTATTCAAAGCTTCCTTACCCATATCAACCGGAGGTAAAATATAATTAGAAACGCAAATCTTGTCGAGTAAAGCACCGTCTTCGCAATAGCTAATTGTAAGTAAATTGTCTCCTTTATTAAGAGCAACATTTGTAAGAAGTTTCCAGTTCCAGCCAGAAGTTGATAAACTGGTTATTTTTTTGAACTGTCCGGTGTTCACTTTCAACCAAAACGAATCGTTGTTAACTGTTGGACAATTCACCCTTCCATAAATGGAATAAGTTCCAGCAGAATCAATTGAGATAGGAATTTCAATATGGCTTTCGGTGTCGGACGAGGCTGAAGATATACTTTCAACACCTTTGTCAACAGTAAGATAGTAATTGTTCGACGCTAATGAATCGTTAGTAAATATCCACTTAGACCCAACGTTACCACACTCGGCTTCGTAATATTCAACAAAAGGCTTAACTTCTTTAATATCAATAGAAACAGGAGTATCTTTAATGTATTGCGCCATCCAAGTTAAAGCTGGTCTCCAAGTTCCATCGCTATTAATAAGGTGGGTAGTTTTCTGCCACATTTTATCTTCGAGCGAACCCCAAAGCGTAACCCCAACTACCGAAGGATGTTCCCAGAAAATAGGGAATATTTGCTGATATTTCTGAAGTTGAAGCTGATCATCGTAAGGAGCCACATCGTCACCAGAGGCATCGCCAAGATCCATTTCCGATATGTATATTTCAAGTCCGGTTGCAGCAAGTCTATCGAGGTTTTTTTTCAGTGTAGTTAAACCTGCATTTTGAATTTCGAAACGGTGGCATTGTACCCCAATTCCATCAATTAGTCCTCGCTCTTTCAACAAGTAAATCATTTTTAAGTAGATCGAAGTGGCATTGTCATCGTTAATGATGCCATAATCGTTAAGTATTAATTTCGTTTGCTTGGGCATGTATTTTCGAGCCAACTCAAAAGATTTAATAACCCAGTCGTACCCCGTAACACCATCGCCACCAAGAGCAAATTTGTAGTTTGCCCTATCGCCAGTACCATCGGGCGGATTATGCGTTGCAATTGCTTCATTAACAACATCGACCATATCCATATCGGGATATCTAGCTCCAACTTGTCTCATCCAAATTTCAATATATTTCAATTGTTCTTCTTTAGAAAGGTTGTTTATCCACGAAGGTTGTTGAGCACCCCATACTAGCGTGTGATCCTTGAAGAGCATTCCATTGCTTTTTGCATAGTTGTAAAGGTTGTCGAGACCAGTCCAGTTCCACTTCGTTGTATCTTGCTGACCAGCAATTGAAGCCCATTTCCCCTCGTTTCCAGGAGTTAATTGATTCCAATGCTTAGCGAAGTAGTTATCGCCATAATCTTTCACATTACCAAGAAATTTTGACGAACCCAGAGCTAACGGTGGGCCTTGGTAGTATTTGGTTGTGTCGGGGCCGGGAATTGTTACCGAACCTTGAAGTCCTTTGTCGAGCATTCCGACGGTGTAATATAAATTCGATTTTCCAAAGGCGAATTTGTCGAACTGCAATCCGTCTTCGCGACTACCAATTTGAAATGTTTGGGTAAGGTTCTCGGAACTTACATTGAAAGCTCCTAAACTGCTAGAAATCGGATTCAACGAAAGATTTACCCATTTCCAAACCTCAGAACCAACAGTGCCCTGATCGGTTACCACATCTATTGAAGAAGAATAACCTGTTCCGGCAAGCCCGTTTACAAATACCCAGTCGGCACCATTTGTAAAATCTTTTTCGCCAAAACCCTTACCTGCAAAGAAACTGTCGTCGTTATAGCCTCCAGAGCCTACCTTAACGCGGGCAAATAAATTGTAAGAACCTGAATCAAGAAAAGTAACCTGATAGGTTATCATTCTGATAGTATCTTCGGGAGAAGCGGCTCCTGTAAAATTAGCTTTGGCTGTTGCATAAGTAATGTTACCCTGACTTAAAACCGAAAAACCACTTCCGAGGTTTCCTGATTCGGCTTCAATTATGACAGGCCTCATGGCTATACTGTCTTGTGCCTTAACAATATTTCCAAAAAGGGATATTGTAATTGCAATTAAAAAAAGATATCGAACATTCATTCTAACTATATTTAAATCGTTTAATTTCTATATGAATATTTTATAATGGTTGAATAGAATAGCCAACCAAATCTTATTTTACATTCTTTTTCACCTCAGAATAGATGTCATTCATTGCTTTATCAATAATGAGATTACTGGCAATTTTTGAAGAACAAATCCCAGTTATTGAATAATGACCCGAAAGGCAAATTTCACCATTGATAAACAACTGACCTTGAACCGAATTTGTTTTAATTTCAGCTGCATGGCTACAGACAACAGTAAAATTGTAGTTTGATTTTTTAAGTAAAGGGAACCAAAGCCGGCCAAAGTCTTTATCGGAAATATCAATTATGAGTGGATTCTCAGCAAGAATATCCCCTACCCTCTTTGCTTTATAAACGACAATAACCGGAACGGAAGAAAAAGAAACCTCTTCCGTAGAGTCATCTAATCGGCCAATCGATTTCGAGTTTTTCCAGTTGCTCGTTAAGTTACTTGAAACCTTGCTTGTATATAAGCTAAACTTTAAAGGGCCTGTTCCAATAAGGATACCCAGAAGTACAATGACCCCCAAAATACTTATTAGAACAAGCTTATCTTTTTGCATCTATCTAAAATTATGGTTTTGCATCGTTAGATGTTGTGGCATATAACCCAATCAAGCTACCGGTAAAACCACCGGCTACATTGGTTGAAAGGATATCGCCCGAAACGGTTTCGCCAAGTTTTACAAAGTCGGTTCCGTTTGTCGAATAACTGAATTCATAATCGTCGCCAACGGCTTTAACTTGCAACCTGATAGGATTTTTAACTTCAATTTTTGTGCTTGCAAGAATCTCGCTGGTAATTTCGCGTGTGAACCTGCCTTTTTTCGAGTTTTTCTCGAGCAGTAAATAGTAACTATCTGCTTTCTTGGTTATTCCAAACACAAAATTGAAACTTTCGCTCTGCACACAGGTTATACCAGCCAACTCTTTTTCAGAAGCGGGAGTATATTCCATAGTTGCACTATACGAAAAATTGCTGTGTTGCGGACGGAGAAAGAGTGTTGACGTTGGCTTAACTTCTTTAATGTTAGTTTGGAAAGGGTTGATTTGCAATCCTTTTTTGGTAATCGAAATGAAATTTTCACGTGGTCCTCTTAAACCAATCCAGCGGTAATCAAGCTTTTCAGAAGTAAAATCATCGGTAAACGTAAAGTTGCCATTTGGGAAAAAACCATCTTTACCTGTTTTGTTTTCAACGCCTTTTGGCATTTTCAATTTTGTTTCTAAAGGCACAAGTCCGTTTTCAAAAACAGGGAATGTGCCCGACCAATCTACAGGCAGAATAAAGGTTTCGCGACCAATGTTCACTCGGTCTTTTTCGTTGGGACGAATGGCCAAAAACACACCATAGTATTTTCCATCTTTGCCTTCAACCAAGTCGGCATGACCTGCCCAGTCGATTTTGTTTGCACGGTCTTTTGGAAAATGGCGTTGTGTTAAAATTGGGTTGCTTGGTGCTGGAACAAAAGGACCTTTGGGGCTATCGCTAATAAAAATCACTTCGCTATGCCAGTCTCCTGTACCTCCTTCGGCACACATTAAAAAATACTTTCCGTTTTTCTTGTAAATGTGAGGAGCTTCAATCCAGATAGGCTTTTTGGCCAGGTCAACGCCACCATCAACAATAATTTTATCGGTTCCGGCAATTACCTGATCTTTTTCAACATCGTATTCCCAAACTTTGATCACACGGTGACCATTGTAAAGTTCTTTGCCTTGATCGGGCGCATCGTTGTGTACAATGTAAGCTTTCCCGTTATCATCGAAGAAGATGGCAGGGTCGATACCATTGAAATTCAACTTATAAGGGTCACTCCAACCTTTCAAAGGATCTTTGGTCTTCACAATGATATTTCCAGCTCCACCAGCAAATGCGGTTACAATCATGTAAAATGTATCGTTATTCGGATTATAGGTGATGCCCGGCGCATAAACTCCTGCACTAATTCCACAGTCGAACACATTCAATTGTGAAACACGGTCGAGCACGTGACCAATTTGAGTCCAGTTCACTAAATCTTTCGAATGAAAAATTGGTACACCCGGAAACATGGCAAAGGATGAACAAACCAAGTAATAGTCGTCTCCTTTGCGGCAAATAGCTGGATCGGGATAGCAACCCTGCAATATTGGAGTGTAAAACTCGTCGGGTTTCAACGGATTGTCGTTATAGACCTTATCGTTACCTTCATAAACAAACTTTGAAAACACAGGGGCATTCTTAACCGGACTTTCTTTTTTCTTTTTGTTCTGACCAAATCCTACAACAGAAATCATGGTCATTAGAACGGTCAACAAAATAATTTGCTTCTTACGGACAAATTTTAAATCAAATTCCAAATTCTTCATCTCAAATTTTATATTAATTATTAATTCACTCAAAATGTTTTA
>CAZRXT010000123.1:0-6879 GCA_964604035.1 uncultured Prolixibacteraceae bacterium
ATGAGCAACGTAATTGTAAGAACAGATTTCAACTTCCCCGGGCAAAAAAGTGTTTACCATGGGAAAGTACGCGAAGTGTATGATATCAACAACGAGTATTTGGTGATGATCGTGTCCGACCGCATTTCAGCATTCGATGTAGTGCTACCAAAAGGAATTCCTTTTAAAGGACAAGTTTTGAACCAGATAGCCGCCAAGTTCCTTGACGCAACAGCCGACATTTTACCAAACTGGAAAATTGCAACTCCAGACCCAATGGTTACTGTAGGTCACAAGTGCGAACCATTTAAAGTTGAAATGGTTATACGTGGATATTTAACCGGCCATGCCTGGCGCGAATACAAAGAAGGAAAACGTTTGCTTTGTGGCAATGTTCTTCCCGAAGGAATGGTTGAAAATCAGAAATTTGAAACTCCAATCATTACACCAACAACGAAAGCCGATGTTGGCCACGACGAGGATATTTCGAAAGAAGAGATCATTGCTAAAGGGTTGGTTTCGAAAGAAGATTACGAAGAGCTTGAAAAATACACACAGGCAATTTTCAAACGCGGTTCTGAAATGGCAAACGAAAAAGGGCTAATTCTAGTCGATACTAAATATGAATTTGGAAAGAAAGACGGCAAAATTTACCTGATCGACGAAATTCATACACCCGACTCATCACGCTATTTCTACGCCAAAGGATACGAAGAAAGACTTGCTAATGGCGAAGCCCAGAAACAACTTTCGAAAGAATTTGTACGCGAATGGCTAATGGCCAACAATTTCCAAGGAAAAGATGGTCAGACAGTACCCGAAATGACCGACGAATTTGTTACCAGCGTAAGCGAACGGTACATCGAACTTTTTGAAAACATTACAGGCGATAAATTTGTACGAGCCGATATTAACGATGTCACAAAACGTATCGAAAAGAACGTAACTGAGTTTATTTCAACAAAGTTATAATCAGCTAAAATTCGGCAATCAAAAATTTGATTGCCGAATTTATTTTATTGATTTCGTATAACTTAAACATCATCGATTAAATACATACTTCAACAAATAGCACCTATGAAGAAGTTGATTTTTGCATTGTTTCTTGCATTTTCGAGCATGGCTTTCATCAGTAGCTGTGTCAACATTGACGACACGTACGAAGATAACCTCAAAAAACAAGAAGAGTACAATAAGCTTGTACGCAATCAGTACATTACTGATTCAACGTTGATAGTTAAATATATTGCCGACAGCAGTTTAGTTGCTCAAATAGACACCACTTATGGGTTCTACTACATAATTGAAAAGCTAGGCGACGAAAATCACCCAACAGCAAATTCTACTGCTGAAGTAAATTACAAAGGCTACCTTTTAAATGGAACAGTTTTCGACAAATCAGAAGAAGATGTCTCAGCCTCAATCAGCTTAAGTTCTCTTATTAGTGGATGGCGATTAGGATTACCATTGATTGGCGTAGGAGGAAAGATAAAGCTCATTCTTCCATCATATTATGCTTATGGAATGTCGAAAAATGGATCAATTCCGGCAAATTCGGTAGTAATATTTGATATTGAATTGATTAGCTTTTATTGAGCTGTTGCAAATGTGCGAGCACCGTTAAGGACTTTCAGTAGATGTGGCCAAATCTCATTCAGCTCTTCGCTGCCCGAAAGCACAAGATCAGCACCTGCATCGGCCAAAACCTGAGGATTAAGAGGACCGGTATTAATTGCAACGGTGAAAAGACCGGCTGCTTTTGCCGATTGCACACCCATTGGGGCATTCTCAACCACAATGGAATCAGATACTTTATACCCCGATTTCTCCATTGCATTCAAATACGGCTCTGGATTCGGCTTACCAATTTTAACATCGTGAGCAGTAATCATTTTGTTTCGAAAAATTGAACCTGGGTACTCTTTTTCAAGTCGATCAAGTAATATATCCTGGGCCGAACCCGTAACTACCCAACAATCAATTCCTTGTTTGGTAACATTACGCAAAAGTTCCTGCATTCCACTCATCACATCAGACTCTGGATAATTAGACATCAGTAAGTGTTTCCGAGTTTTAATCTGCTCCGAAAACTCTTCCGTGACCTCAGTATTCCGATATTTACGAAACATGGCCCGCACAGTGAAAAGAGCAGTTGCTCCTTCGTTCAAATAAGGTTCTGATTCGTTGATTTTCAGATTATATTCCTCAAATACTTCAAGCCATGCTTTAGCATGATAGGGCATTGAATTGAAAAGAACCCCATCCATATCAAAGAATATGTTTTTAAGAGAAAAAGGCTCATTCGAGCCAGCTAAAAAATTGTCGAAAGCCTCTTGAATCGTAGAAATATGAATCATTTGTTTTTATTTTAACAGACAAAACTAGTACGCCAACAAAAGATTCAAGGAATTCTAATAGACAATTTGGTATTTAGTAATCAAAAATTAAGATGCCTAACCAATTAATAATTACTTTGTTTCGAGAACAACAAATTCCCCATTCATTTTTCCTTTGCAATTTCGGGGGTCGGTTGTAAGCTTAATCGACTTAATCTGCTGAGGTTTAAGATGAGTGATTTCCGATATAGGCTTTTCATTGCAATCAATCAGTAAATTAGGACCACACTCATCGTCAATGCTAACCGTCTGCATATAACCATCTTGACCAAAGTACAACATTCCTTCGCACACAGTAAACAGTTCATTTGTATTGCCTTTAAGCAAAATCTCAATCATACCATTAGGATGCCCCAAACGTTTAGCTTCCTGATCTTTTACCACATTAATACTCTGAACACATTCAGGATTTAGCTTTTGTAACGATGATTGAAAATCGTCGACAGTAGTATAACCATTAATTAATAGCTCTGGATCATTCTCAGAAGCAATCATTTCTGCTCCATTCGCGGTATAAACTTTATAACCTTTTGTCGACTTAACCGACTTTTTGCTCGATATCGATTCAATTTTTTGATATCCTCCTTTTTTAGTTCTTTGATTAGAGTTCTTCGGAGCATCGTTTTGTGGCAATAATTCGTTAAGAGCATCAAGTCCGTCTATATTGAGAGTCTTATTCAACATAGATATTTTAGCCAAGTCAATCTTTCCTTTAATTTCTACTACTGAAACATCTGTCATATTGGTTTTTATTATAACAAGATTGCTTACCGATGTGCCATTTTCTTTCAGAAAGACCAGCTGATTCTTTTGCTTACTTCTACTCACTTTAAATGGTTGATAATCTTTTAGCTGATAGATGTTATATACATTATCGATAAAAGTAGGAGCCAAATCGGAACCAGAAAGAGAAAATGTAAGTACATTAAGGTTTTCGACCTTTTCAAGAACCTCGCGCACATCTCCCACAGGAGCTTTTTCCTTCAGGTATAAGTTTATGGTTCGTTTGTTCAATTCTGAAGCAAAATATTGGTTCTGCAATCGATATGTATCTGATAGTTTTCTAAACGGATTCTGAGCTCCCGATTCAACAAC
Source organism: uncultured Prolixibacteraceae bacterium (assembly GCA_964604035.1). Lineage (GTDB taxonomy): Bacteria > Bacteroidota > Bacteroidia > Bacteroidales > Prolixibacteraceae > CAYMTR01. The sequence continues at coordinate 3,471 of CAZRXT010000123.1, forward strand.
AATTGCAATCAATATAGCTATGATAATCCAATACTTATTCATACTTACTTAATTTATAAATTCAATTAATTTTCAGCAACTATTGTAATCAACTCGTCGGTATAGAGAATTGTTTCAACAGCATCTTCTTCGACCGCAACTTCGCTAGCAGCATGTTGCAGGGTTTGCTCAATCAGCGCAAACTGAATTTCAAGTTCACGCTGACGTTCCTGATATTTAAGCATTCCAAACACTCCAACTAAAACCAAAATTGAAGCCGCAATGCCTGTTAACGAAAAAATACGAATTTGTCGTCTCTTTCTGACTTCAATTGCCTCCCATATAGTATTCTCCAACTCTGAAGGAGTCTTCCGTTTGTACAAAATAAAATCATTGTATGCCTTTTCTATTCCATCTGAATTTTCGAGAAGATCTTTTTCTTCAGAAAGAGAAGTTTCCCCATTCCAGAATTGTTCAGTTATCTTATTGTCGTTGAACAGCTTCATACGCATATATTTTTTCAATTTTTTCTTTCACACTTTTTCGTGCCCTCGACAAAAGCACCCTAGTATAAGCAACATCGGTGTCGAGTATTTCAGCAATTTCTTCGTAATCAAGACCATCTATATCTCGCAACTGTATTGCTTCGCGCTGGTTTGCCGGCAATTGGTCAATTATTGATTGTATAATTTTTACTGTCTCGTTTTTTTCGTGCTGATCGTTATGTTGAGGTGTCAGGAGCACATAATTCGAAGGTTCATCGAAAACAACAGGTTTCTTTCGTTTTAACTCGTCGAGACAAATGTTTTTTGCAACTTTAAATACAAAAGCCTTGATATTAGTGCAAGTTTCAAGTTGCTTTCTGTTCTCCCACAATTTCATCATACATTGCTGAACAGCATCGCGCGCCAAATCGTCGGAAAGGAGCATTCGCCTTGCCATTGGATAAACATTTTTCGATAAAGAAAGTACCTGTATTTTGAACTCTTTTTCGGTCATTGATAGTTATAAAACGAGTTTGCTCCGAAAATATATCATTATTCCTTGAATAAATTTGTCAGATTTGTTTTCGAAAACAGGATTGCTAATTTTATTTTCTTTTTAAAACCAGAATTTATGGATGTCAAAATAGAACCAAGTTGGAGTAAAATATTACACAATGAGTTTGAAAAACCTTATTTTGAACAACTTACTAAATTTGTAAAAAATGAAGTTCAAACCCAGCAAATTTTTCCTCCCGGAAAAGAAATTTTCAATGCGTTCAATTTATGCCCTTTCGACCAAGTCAAAGTTGTTATAATAGGCCAAGACCCATATCATGGACCTGGACAAGCTCATGGACTTTGCTTTTCGGTAAAAGATGGAGTTGTTTTTCCGCCTTCGTTACGTAATATTTTCAAAGAAATTCAAGGCGATCTGAATAAACCTATTCCAAAAAGTGGCAATTTGACCCGTTGGGCAGAGCAAGGTGTGTTCCTCCTAAACGCAACGCTAACTGTACGAGCACATAACGCCGGTTCCCATCAGGGAAAAGGGTGGGAAACTTTTACCGACGAGGTGATAAAAATAATATCGGAGAAAAAAGAGCATCTGGTCTTTCTTCTTTGGGGGGCCTATGCCCAGCGAAAAGGCGAAATGATCGACAAATCGAAACATCTGGTTCTTGAATCGGTACACCCGTCGCCACTTTCAGCTATGAGAGGTTTTTTTGGGAACCATCATTTCAGCAAAACAAATCAATTCTTAGAATCGAAAGGCATTGAACCTATCATTTGGTAGTTTTAACATATTACGAACGGCCTTTCTTCTATTTAAAAATTATATTTGTCCGGTTTCAAATTTATCATTTCAAAATGAAATGAGCATGATTTACAGAAACACCAAACGAAACAAATATTTCCAATCATGCGAATTCCATGAGTGGAGGCATAGATGATCGAAGATATGGCTTCTGATCCAAAAGATAAACAGCAACTTAATAAACAACACGAATGAAAAAAAGTCTACTAATTATCTCAATTATATTGGTTTCACTTACCGCTTTTTCGCAACAAAACGATAAGAATTCGGTTTTCAACGAAGCTTATAGGCCTCAGTTTCATTTTTCGCCAAAGGAAAACCGCATGGGAAATCCTATTTCAATTGTGAAAATCGACACGATGTACCATCTTTATTATCAACACAATCCCGACAATCTTCAACTAGGTTTTGTAAATTGGGGGCATGCAACAAGCTCCGATTTGCTTCATTGGAAGTACGATGGACTTTCTATTACCCAACCCGAAAACGAAACCGATTCGATGAAGTTCTCTCCGTGGTGGGGATCAGCAACTTACAACAATGGCGAAGTAACTGCCTGGTATAACAGTTGGACTGAAGGTATTTTCAAATCGAAAAGCAACGATGGTTTGTTATTCAGCAAAAAAGAGAAGATTGATGATGTTGATTATACCCAGTGCGAACCTTTTGTTTTTTGGTACGCGAAAACCCAAAAATGGATCATGGTTGCCTATAACCGCGCCGATTCGACAATGAATTTCTTAAACTCGAACCAAGGATCAAATTGGACAAAAACTTCGTCGTTCAAATATAAATTTGGCTTTCCAACATTTATTGAGCTTCCTGTTGATGGCAAAACTGACGATACCCGCTGGATGTTGCTTACCGAAGGTGGCACTTATGCGCTGGGCAAATTCGATGGCGAAAAGTTTGAGCTACTTACTGCACTCCGAAAATTTGACAATGGAAGGAGCGTTGGTGGCTCTATATGTTTCAACGATGAATCAAAGAACAGAACCATCATCATGTCGGGACTAAGCAGTGAACAACACCCCGATTTGCCATCGAACGGACAGCTCACTTTTCCTTCGGCAATTTCTTTGCACGAATTTGCTACAGGTGTTGAGCTGGTAAGGCATCCAATTGACGAAATCAAATCGATATATAAAAAGGTATACGAATGGAATGGTGAAAAAATTTATCCCGGAATGAGCAATAATCTGCTTTCGAGGGTAAAAGAAACCTCGTTTTATCTGAAGGGAGTAATCGATTTGAAAAACTGCGATCAGTTTGGTTTAATGATTCGCAGCAACCGTGAAAGAAACGGCACCGATTTTAACTACAGTGTTCTGCGCCAAGAGTTTTATACTCCGGGAGGCAAGTTCAATTTTAAACCTTTGAATAACAAAGTTGAGATTGAGATGCTTGTTGACCGCTCGTCGTTCGAAATATATATTGATGGAGGAAGGTATTCTGTCAGTTCAACATTTATTCCTGAAGAAAAAAACGTAAAATGCGAGATCTATACTATTGGAGGTGAAATAGTTATTGATCATCTGGAAATTCACACATTGAAATCTGTTTGGAGAGACGAAAAATGAGAGTAAATTTTCTGATACACAACAAAGCCGAAATGCCCGGCGCAATAATT
>CAZRXT010000124.1:0-6856 GCA_964604035.1 uncultured Prolixibacteraceae bacterium
CTGCTAAATCAATTCTTATTGATACTGCCCTGAACCCCAACAACAATTTCACGAACCATAAACCGGGGCATAAGCCTTACACTGAAAACCAGCAGATTGTTCAGAAAGCCATGAACAACAACAGCCCATCCCTTCATAAGTGCCCGGTAACCATAGGCTGCAACATCTTCGACCTTGGCAACTTTAAGCGAACGAAAGAGCTTCGAATTCGCCATTGAAGCCGCATCAACAAAACCCGTTTCAGTTGGGCCGGGACAAAGAGCCGTAACGGTTACGCCGCTACCTTTAAGCTCTCGGACTAATGCTTCTGAAAAAGAGAGCGTGAATGCCTTTGTTGCATAATAAACCGACATGAGCGGCCCGGGCTGAAATGCAGCAACCGATGCCAGATTCAGTATTTTTCCATAGCCAGCTTCCTGCATTGGTTTCATAAAAAGTTTTGTCATTTGCATCATGGCCAAAATGTTGAGTTGAACCATGCGGTGTTGCTTGTCCCAATCGGCATCCGAGAAGTTGCCAAAATCGCCGACCCCAGCGTTGTTCACCAAAATATCAATGTGCTTATTTTTAGCCACGATAGTGTTAAATATTTCTAGCGGGGCAGAGGGTTGCGTTAAATCGGTTGCAATTACCTCAACAACTATTGGGTGCTGTGCCTCAAGCTTATTCTTTGCAGCAATCAATTTGTCCTCGCTTCGGGCAATAAGAACAAGGTTGTACCCTTCGCGAGCAAAAACTTCGGCAAATGCCAGGCCAATTCCGCCCGAAGCACCTGTTATTAAAACGGTTTTTTTCATAATTTTTTGATTATGGTTAATTACCATAAAAATAACAATTCAATTTTAAATTCAAATGATTATGGTAAAAATAAAAAGGCAATTTACCGAAGGCACTAAAGGAGAAACTGGCACTTGGTAAGGGTTAGAAAAACGGCGGCAGCATTTGGGTGAATAGTTTCCCCGAAGAAGGATCGACCTTCTACTTCAGCCTCCCTACAAAAAAATAGGGGCACCGCAAATTGCAATGCCCCCATTCATCATTAATAACACAATTACGCTTCGGCCTTAACCTCGGCAGCCTCGTTCTTTTTACTGTTTGAACCTTCGCGGCGGGCAATAATGTTGTTGTACTTATCGATACGGTTGTTCAGTTCCAACACAAAATCTTTGTACGCATCTTCGCCGTTCACCTCAATAAGAGCATCAATTCTTTTGCTGATTTTACGGTAGGCCTCATCAACTTCGAGCCGCAGTGGCTTCATGCGCAGCATGGTTTTGCCAGAATCTTCGGTATACCGCAATTTCATTAAGGCATCGAACGCATCGTTCTTGTCGGTTAGTTCGGTAAGCCATACGTCTAAACCAAGCATTTGCACATCGGCTGCATAATTAGTGGTCAGTTCGGTATTCAGTTTCCTGATAGACACGGTCTCTTCATCGTAAGCCAAAACCGAAATGTTGCCAAACGAGTTAAGCACCACCCAAACACGGCTAGCAGCTTTCTTTACTTCGGCATTAAAGTGGTTCAGTGCACTTTTAACTAAACCATTCATACCACTATTGATAGAATCGCGCAAAACATCGGCAGTTTCAAGCTCCCCGGTAACCGCACTTTTGCGGATCACATCGAACGCCTCGTACTCGTTGCCGAACAAAGGCTTGTAAATAGCATATTGAGCTTCGATGCCCAATGCCGCGGGGGTTTTCGCAGCAATCAATTCATCAACTTCGGTATGAAATTGTACATGTTCACCGTTTCGCAAGCGCGAGAATTTAATTTTTGAAATGTTCATAATTCATTCGTTTAAAGTGTTTAATTAAAAAGTATTGATAGTTATTGTTTTCTTTTGAGAATTGAAGGGCGTTCGTACTGTTGCACAAGGGCGAAAGCCAGAACTACGGCCCGTTTGAACGTTCGCCCCGGGGCGAAAGCCTGCCGGAAGCTCTGGCAAACGTTCGCCTTAGGGCGAATGGCTGCCCGAAAGCTGTGAGAGATGTTCGCCCTAGGGCGAAGATGTGCCTGAGGTTTTTTAACCCGTTCGCCCGTATGCGAATGGTTGCCCGAATGCTTACTAACACTTTCGCCCCATGGCAACACACTGTTTTCCCTTTGGTGCTGAAATGCAACCAATGGCAACAATGCAAACAAGACGAATGACAGCTGAAAAAAACATGGAATAAGTTTGCCTGAAAATGGCGGAGGCTGAAGGTTCATATTTGACAGTTTGATTATTGTGGATGACCATAAAAATAACTATCAAGAATTAAATATCAAAGAATTAAGAAGAAAATTTTTATTGGGACTAGAAACAAAAAATAAACGTTGAAAAATAAACGTAATAGGGTTTCTAATTTCTGCCTACCTTTTTGGAAAGATAAATCATTATGAACTGTCGATAAGATAGAGATTCGTCTTTCAAAAATCTATTTAGTTGAATCTTCCAAAAATCCTTTTTCAAGTGGTCTGTTTCCGAGATAGAACGATAAACGTCAATAATGCTTCCCAGAATTTGTTTCCTATTTCCAGCCAGAACCGGATGGTTCAAGTTCAATATCTCAATAAAAGCGGAAACTTGTTTTTCAATTTCTGGTTCTAATTTTGGTTTTGGACGAATCGTTCCATCAACGAAAGCATCAAAAAACTGGTTATTCCTCAAATCATTTAAGCCTGAATCATGAAAAATAATCGCAGGGAGAAGTTTGTCACCCCGCTCTTTGTCGCAATGAGAACGCCCCGTTACTGGATCTTTTAATGGTTTCTTACAAACTGCTACAAGATTGTGATAATCGGTTGAAAATTCTTTGTTCGCACTTTTCGGAATAACATGTTCAATGGATGAATTATCTGATGTCAATTCAGATTGACAATAAGCACATAGCCCTTTCTGTTCTTCCAAAAGAAATTTTTTAGCCAAAGACAAGTTGGTTAACTCTCTTTCGTCGGCTTTATAATCAAAAGATCTTCTACCAGTTGCAGTAGAGAACCATAAAGGCCAATCTTTAGGTGGCTCAGGTCTTTTACGAATGAATTGCATTTTCCTGGCGTTTATATTCATTCCATGCAATAAGAGATAATGCACGTTGGATGTCTGGCTCACTTTTCCCTAATACTTCAATCAAACCTTCAAGTATTGGTCGAAATTCTTCTGGTTTGTCTTCATCAATTAATATAAAAAGACGATCCAGCTTTTCTTTGGTTTCAATATGCCTGTCATTGGCTTGCAGTATATTTCTTAAAATAGAGTTTACTTCTTTGCCAAAGTATTTTTCATTGCATGGTATAATCTGATTGTCGGAAATTGTATAAAGAGCTCCTGACGAAAAATTAGCCACCACTATTGGGCTATGTGTAGTTATAAAGAACTGTACATTGGGAAATAAATCTTGCAACATTGGAATAGCCAATCCTTGCCAACGTGGGTGCAAGTGCAAGTCGACTTCATCAATCATTACCACACCCGTAGTTTGTTCCTTCAATGCATCGAAAGAAAGCCAAGGGTTGAGTTGCGAAGCTCTCCATACTAAATCAATAACCAGAAATAATAAGTTTCTAAAACCATCAGAATAATAAGAAAGAGGCAGACTGTGTTCCTGATCGTATTCCAAAAATAATTCAAACCCGAAATGAGGATCTTGATAAATTTTCAACGGAAAATCTTCTGGCAACCCCTCAAACTTGATTAAGGTAAATTTGATCGCTTTTTCAACGTTATCCAATACGTTGTCAACTAAGTCAATTTCTTTAATCTGTAGAGTAGCCCTAAGAGTTACAGCTTTACCTAACCATTCGGTTAACAAAGGCTTTATTGCCCGATCTTCCAAACACTGTATATAACCGTTTCTTCTTCCGTTTGCCTGATCATATTGTTGCCTTTTCGATTGCTTGGCATCTTTAAAAAGACGTTGAGATGAATAATATCCGATCAAAGGAGCTATAGTATAATCTTCTGAATTATTGAAATTTTGAAAAAAGCTAAGGCCATAATTACTTAATGGTTTGATCGCCTTGCTATCATTGTTTTTTGTGTCCTTATTAATTGTTCTACTCCATTCATTTGCGATTTCAGATTTAGCCGAAATCGTTGCAGATGGTTCTCTTTGGCCTTCCGTAATTTTGATCTCTTCAAATTCGATCACTCGTTGCATTTTTTGTTCCTGACTGCCAAAGAAAGCCCCAACAGCCACACACAATGCCTCGAGGATACTGGTCTTTCCACTTCCATTTGCACCAACAAACAGATTTACCCCGGGTTTAAAATCGGCTTGCAACGATGCAAAATTCTTAAAATTCTTTATTTCAATATGATCAATTTGCATTTCTCAATACTATTTAATAAACTGTCAATGAAAATGTAAAGATAGTATGTTTTCATTTCTATGTTCCTTATTCAGCAAAAAGGCCAAACTTTTTGAAAAGAAAACATGCGAATAAATTTAAAAAAATATCTGGCTCCATGTATTATTAAAAACAAAGCCACCCTTGTTTCCAAAGATGGCTCAGTATATCTGTTCCGAAGAAACCGTGATCCTATTCGGGCAATCCGTAATTGTCTACAATAAAATCGATGTCTTTATCGCCACGACCACTGAGGTTAATCAGTATCGATTCGCGTTGTTTCTCTTTAGCCAGTTTAATGGCATAAGCAACCGCGTGAGCACTTTCCAAGGCAGGGATAATCCCTTCGAGGCGGCTCAACTGGTAGAATGCGTCGATAGCTTCCTTGTCGTTAGCATCAACATAGTTTACGCGGCCTTTGTCGTTCAGCAAGCAATGTTCGGGGCCAACACCCGGATAATCTAACCCGCTGGCAACCGAATACACAGGCGAAGGTTCGCCTTTTTCGTCTTGCAAAACTTTACATTTGAAACCGTGAATAATTCCGGTTGTACCATACTTCATGGTGCAGGCATGGTCGCCCAGTTTGTACGAACGCCCTGCAGGTTCAACGCCCCACAAGGTCACCTCTTCGTCTTCGAGGAAAGCCGAGAACATACCTGCCGCATTGCTGCCGCCACCAACACAAGCTGTCACATTATCGGGCAGTTCGCCGGTCATATTATAAAACTGTTCGCGGGCTTCAATACCCACAACACGTTGAAAATCGCGCACCATCATTGGGAAAGGGTGTGGCCCTACAACCGAGCCAATGCAGTATATCGAGGTAATTGGGTCTTTCAAATAAGCTTCAAAAGCCGAGTCAACAGCCTCTTTCAATGTTTTCAAACCATGAGTAACAGGGACAACCTTAGCACCAAGAATTTTCATCCTTACAACGTTTGGATGTTCTTTTGCAATATCGACCTCGCCCATGTGTATTTCGCACTCAAGCCCAAAGTAAGCAGCAGCAGTAGCCAATGCCACTCCATGCTGACCGGCACCAGTTTCGGCAATCAGTTTTTTCTTACCAAGGTATTTTGCCAGCAAAGCCTCGCCCATGCAGTGGTTCAACTTGTGAGCACCGGTATGGTTAAGGTCTTCGCGCTTCAGGTAGATGCGGCTTCCTACTTTTTCCGACAAGCGTTTGCAGAAATAAGTTGGAGTTGGCCTCCCCTGAAAATGGGTACGTATACTTCTTAATTCAGAAATAAAATCGTGTGATTTGCTGATAGAGAAATAGGCATCAGTAATTTTGTCCATCTCTGCTTGTAAATCGGGCGGAATGAAACTTCCACCATATTCACCAAAAAATCCTTCTTTGGTTGGAACGGTTTTAAAATAATTGTTCATGAGAATTTTGGATTTATAGAATTAATAGATTCTGCAACGCAGGAAATTTGACCTAAAATTATTCTTTAAAATGGTAATAGGAAAAAAAGTAACCGCAAATTGAAAAAATAAAAAAGATGTCCCGATTTTATCGAGACACCCATTCCAACCTCTTTATTCCAAAAGAATAGTAGACTTTAAAATCCTAACCTTACCAATTGTTGGGTTTATCGGCCAAATAAGTATATCTCCCTGTTTTCAAATCACCTTTCAACTGCTTTTCACTATCTACTTGTTCGCTTACTGTAAAAACCAAGTCTTTGTCACATTCAAAGTAGATGTATTTACCATTGGATAGTAAATAATTACTACGATTTTTTCGTTTGCTGTAACTGATTAATTCTTTTATCTCCCACTTATCAATTAGTTCGCCATCCTGTGTTTTAATATAAAACAATGAATCAATGTATTGCTGTGGCAAAGTTGTTGATAAAGATCCTGTTCTATAAATAAAAAGAGGAATATCATTGTCAGAGTTTAATGACACCGAATTTCCATCAGCATCAATAATTTCAATCAACTTGTTAAAGTTATACAATCCAATATCATCTGTATCTTGAATAGCAAACCAATCGCATGCAGTAAAAGAAAATAGAATCAATATCGAAACGAAGTATTTATATGTCAATTTATTTTTCATGACTTTTTGTTTATTCATTTTAGTGTTTTTTAGTTTATGTATAATCGTAAATGTAAACTAATTCGTGCTCAAAAACAACCAATTTGCTGAAAAACAGCCTTTCTCTTCCGAATAGGAACAATTGCGTATGACATAAACCAGCAACAAAAAAAGCCGGACAACGAATCGTCCGGCTCAAACCCTAAATAATAAACCCAAATTACGCGTTCGAGTTTGTTTTACACTCATAACTTTCAGATTAATAACAGATAACAGGTATTTTTCTCTAATGCTACGCGTTAGAGAAAATATCGATTAAATTGCTGAATAATTGACAATTACAGTCACAATGCGTAATTTGGGATAAACCAAAAACGGCAACTAAAAATTATTCTTTCACCCTTAATGTAAGAATGTTTTTCTTATTCTGGTAGTTGTAATCAACAGTTTGGCAACGGGCTTTAATCAATC
>CAZRXT010000125.1:0-6809 GCA_964604035.1 uncultured Prolixibacteraceae bacterium
GCAAACATTTTTCGAAGGGTGCCAAATTTTGCATTGGCCGGATCGGTGGCACCAATTAATTCACGATAGTCGGCAATAGCATTCTCTTTTTGAAGAACGGCAACTACAATGGGCCCCGATGTCATGTATTCGAGCAAACTACCAAAGAAAGGTTTTTCTTTGAGAGCACCATAAAACTCACTGGCTTTTTCTTCGCTCATTTTTGTGAGTTTCATCGCAACAAGTTTGAACCCATTCTTGTTAATCAACTCCATGATCAAACCAAAATTGTTGTTCTTAAACGCTGTTGGTTTCACTATTGTAAAAGTTAAATCAGTCCTCATAATTAATGAATATTTAATTTTTATAGTAATAATGCGTTATCCTAAATTTTATCTTTGCCACCTTACAAGTATAAAAAATGAAAATCAAAATCAATCAATTTCAAATTGAGAGTTTTGTTGATATAATCCAAAATTCACATTCCGTTGTTATTGTTCCTCACATTGGTCCCGACGGCGATGCTATTGGTTCTTGTCTGGCATTAAGGAGTCTGTTGAAGAACCTGAACAAAGAAGCTAATATTATTATTCCAAATGAGTTTCCCGATTTTCTTCAGTGGATTGAAGGTTCAGATTCTGTAATTGACTTCGAAAAACAATCGAAAGTTGCAAAGGGAATTTTTGCATCTGCCGACACACTGTTTTGTCTCGATTTTAATGATTTTGAGCGCGCCGGCGATCTGAAAAATCTTTTGTCGGCGTTTTCGGGGCGAAAAGTGATGATCGACCATCATCCGGGCCCGGTTGCTAAGTGCGACTTATTAATATCGTATCCTGAAATTTGTTCAACTTGCGAATTGCTTTTCAGGGTTATTGAAGCCGGTGGGTTGCTTGGTTGTTTGGACAAAGCCGCTTGTGATGCAATATATACCGGAATAATGACCGACACTGGCAATTTTAGCTACAATGCTTCCGATCCGGAAACCTATCATATTATTGCGAAACTCTTGGAACGAGGAATCGATAAAGACCTTATCCATTCTAATATTTACCATACTTTTTCGGAAGACCGATGGCGTTTGTTTGGTCATACGCTGAAGGAAAAAATGGTGATTTTACACGAATTCCGTACCGGGTACATGTGCTTGAGCAAAGAGGAGCTTGCACAATTCCATTATCAACCGGGAGATACCGAGGGTTTGGTTAACTATCCGCTTATGGTTAAGGGCATTGTTTTTTGTGCTCTGTTTATCGAGAAAGATGACTATGTGAAGGCTTCGTTCCGTTCGAAAGGTAGTTTTTCTACGAACGAATTTTCAAAGAAACATTTTAAAGGTGGGGGGCATACAAATGCTTCGGGTGGAAGCTCCGACTTGTCGTTAAAAGATACCGTTGCTAAATTTGAATCGTTGCTCATCGAGAATAAAGATGAGTTGTTGAATAGTTATTAAACTCATCTTTTGTGAATCGTTCCGACCTTATAAAAAAATTACTTCCGGGTTTTATCCCTTTGTTCGTTTTTATTGCTGCCGATGAAATATGGGGTACTAAAATTGGTTTAATCGTTGCTCTCATTGTTGGTGTTGGCGAACTGGTTTATACCTATGTAAAAGAGAGGCGGTTCGACAAGTTTATTATTCTTGACACAGCACTGCTTGTTCTAATGGGAGGTGTGTCATTCATTCTCGATAATGATATTTTCTTCAAGCTAAAACCTGCAATTATTGAGGCTATTATGTGCCTGATACTTGCCATTTCGGCATTTACAAAAATTGATATTGTGGGCGGAATGTCGAAACGGTACATGAAAGGTTTCGAGATGAACGATCAGGTACAGAAGAAGTTCAGGCAGACAATGAAGGTGATGTTCTGGATTTTTACACTTCATGCGTTGTTGGTTGTCTATTCTGCTTTTTCAATGTCGAAAGAAGCCTGGGCCTTTATTAGCGGTGGTCTATTCTACATCATTTTTGGTGTTTACTTTATTTTTGAACTTATTCAACAGAAAAGGAAAATGAAAAAAGCTCCGATTATTCAATATGAAGACGAAGAGTGGCTTCCCGTTGTAGATGAAGAGGGTAGGGTAGTGGGCAAAGCTTTACGCTCGGTTTGCCATAGTGGTCAAAAGATTTTGCACCCTGTTGTTCACCTCCATGTTATGAACCCTCACAAGCACCTTTTCCTGCAAAAAAGGCCCGAAACGAAAATTATACAGCCAGGCAAATGGGATACCGCTGTTGGTGGTCATATTGCTTTTGGCGAAGATGTGAAGACCGCCCTTCAGCGCGAAGCTTGGGAAGAGATCGGGTTGCAGAATTTCGCGGCTAAACCAATTGGTAACTATTTGTTCGAAAGTGAAATAGAGCGCGAAATGGTTTATTCGTTCCTTAGTTACGACTACAAAAGCATCAACCTTCATTCCGAAGAGGTTCAGGAAGGTAAATTCTGGAGTAAAAAGCAAATTGACGAGAATCTCGGTAAAGGTGTTTTTACTCCAAATTTTGAACTCGAATACGAAAAGCAGTTGAAAAACAATATCTTCTAACGTTACTTACCAATTAGGAATATTGCCGGACGTTTTTCGATATTAGGCAAACCTTTTTTCCACTCTTTAATTGTTTGCGTTTTGATGTATTCGGTTTCGAGGGTTAAATCGCAGGCCACGCAAAGTAAGGTTTTGTCGTCTAACGATCGGACTAAATCGTACAAAAGGTTGGTGTTGCGATAAGGTGTTTCAATAAAAATCTGAGTTTGATTTTCGTAGTAAACCCTGTGCTCCAAGTGTTTTAAGGTATTTCCACGTCCGGGGTGCTTTATTGGAATGTACCCGGCAAAGGCAAAACTTTGTCCGTTTAGCCCCGAGGCCATCAGCGAAAGTAAAATTGACGATGGGCCAACAAGAGGTTTTACTTCAATTCCTTTTTCATGCGCAATTTTTACGGCATCAGCACCTGGGTCTGCAATTCCCGGACAGCCAGATTCTGATATAACTCCAATATCTTCACCCTTTTGAGCAACTAATAAAAATTCGCAAAGGTCGGTATAACGGGTTCTTTTGTTGATTTCGAAGAATTCGAGGTTGTCAATTACAATGTCGGGATCTACTTTTTTCAAGAAGCGTCGGGCAGTTCTAACATCTTCAACCAGAAAATATTTCATTGAATTAACAACTGTTTTGATATCAGATGGTAAAACCTTGTAAGGGTTTTCGTCGCCCAGCGTTGTGGGTATTAAGTAGAGTTTTCCGTTCATATATTTTATTTGCGGCAAAATTACCACAATTAAAGTTCAATCATAACCTTTCGACATTAATTTTGTGAGTACAAAAAAGTTCGATGATTAAAGTAACATTTCTTGGAACCGGAACATCGCAGGGAATACCTGTTGTAGCTTGTAACTGCAATGTTTGTAAGTCGGCTAACGAACGCGACAAGCGGTTAAGGTCTTCGTTGTTGGTCGAAGTTGATGGCCTTCATCTGGTTATTGATGCCGGACCCGACTTTCGGCAGCAAATGCTCCGGGCTGACGTGAAAAAACTTTCGGCCATTTTATTAACTCACGAGCATTACGATCACATGGCTGGTTTAGATGAAATTAGAGCTTACAACTGGGCTCAAAAGCGGGCTACCGATATTTTTGCTGAACCAAGGGTTAATCGTTCTATCCGAAGTGTTTTTGCCTATGTTTTTGCCGTTGAAAAATATCCCGGGATTCCACAAATGAATTTGCACGATATTGGAGATGAGCCTTTTCGAATAAAAGATACTACAATACTTCCGCTAAGGGGATATCACCACAAGTTGCCGGTGCGAGGGTATCGGATTGGTAATTTTGCCTATTTTACAGATATAAAAACAATTGAAAAGAGCGAATATGTAAAGCTTAAAAATTTGGATGTGCTTGTTTTAAATGCCCTTCGAAAAGAAAGCCATTTGTCGCATCTCTCCCTTGATGAAGCTTTAGTTCTTATTTCTGAAATTAAACCAAAGAAAACGTATCTGACTCATATTGGGCATCAAATGGGGTTGTACGATGAAATATCGAAAGAACTTCCCGAGAATGTATTCTTAGCTTACGATGGGCTGGAACTGAACATAGACGCGTAGGTGCACCTTCTTGTGGCATAGATATGGCTACTGGTGCGGTAATTATTTGTAACGCTAAAGCTAAAAGGGTGAGTTCAGTTTATAACTCCAGTCGAAAGTACTAACGAAGCTTAATTTAGCGGATTGTATAGTAATTTAAAAGCACCGATAATTATAAAATAAGCGCGGAAAGCCCTTGGCTTGCAAGCTTCCACACTTACCTGTGAAATCTCAGATGAGAGCGACTTTTCAACTATTAAAAACTGCTTTTGCCGATAAATTGACTATCTTTAAAACTAAACCTAAAAATCTTCACTATGAAAACAATGATTACAACCGGTATTATTCTCTGCTTTTTGGGGCTAATGAGCGGAATCGCTCAAAACACAATGAACATCACGTATGCAGATGGTAAGAAACAAGCCGTAAAATTAGATCAGCCATCGTGCAATATAGAAACCATACAATTTTCGAAAAAAGATGTAGTGGTTGTTAACACCGAAAGTAAGGAATACACCGACGACAAAGGAAATAAAGTAGTATTACCGTGTGGTAAACTCGCATTTACAGATAAGGTGGTGAAATTTACAGCAGGAACACCTGGTGCAACAAATCCTATTTATAAAAACCCAAATACAATTCTTGGAGAACCTGATTACGATTACAACAAGGCAACGTCGATCACGCTGGGCTGCGGTGGATCCATAATTGTTGAATTTACATCGATATGGTTGGTGGATGTGAAGGGGCCTGATTTGCACATTTTTGAATGTGGCCCCGCAATGGAAGCAACGCAACTTGAGATTAGTAAAGATGGTAAAACCTGGGTGAATATTGGAAAGATACAAGGTGGTAAAGCATCTGTTGATATTGGCAATTTTGTTTCAACAGGCGATCAATTCCGATTTGTAAAACTTACCGACCTGAAAGTTGACTGTGGTGGAGCAACCCCAGGTGCCGATATCGATGCGGTAGCTGCAATTGGTTGCATACTAAAAAATTAGTGAATTGTATAATATAAAACAAAAGCATGCCATGATAGGCAATTATTCTGTCATGGCATGCTTTTTCAGCTTTCTTTAATCAAAAAAGGGAATAGGTAAAACCAGCATTCAAATTCGAGGTTATTCCATTTGTATTAGAATTTGCCATTTCTCCGGATGTGTTAGAACTAGAGTCGTAATAATACAACTGTAGATTGATGTTGAATTTTAATCGTTCTGAAATATAGTATTTTACATGTCCGGATAACCCAACATTCAAGTTCGAGTATTTATCAAGATCGGAATGGTGGAAACTTCCATAAACTCCTGCTCCCATACTGGTACGGGTATTGGGGGAATAATTTACAGCATAACTTGCATAAGCATTATACGTTTGTGTCTGCTCACTATCGAACTCTCTCCAATCACCTTCATCGGTTTTATACATCGATTTCTCATCTTGAATACTATATTCTGCGCTTAACGTAAGGCTCTTTTGCCATTTCAACGAAACGGGAGTCTCTAAATTGTATGAAACATTTAATGCTACCCCTTTCGTAAAAGCTCTATTCTGAAAGTCACTGGTTTTACTTGATTCGAAAGTATAATTTACAAACGGCTCGGCACCGTATTTCAAAACATTACCTGAATATCGAGAGTTAAAACCGGCATAGTAATGATAGTCGGCAATGGTGTTAAAGGTTGAAATCGATTCTTTGTCGATTAAACCCAGCTCGAGAAGCTTATTTACCAACCCTGTCATCGATTTCTGCCGGTATAGTCGTTCGTCGAAAAAGCGCTCCTGTTTAATTTTTGTAATGCAGTCGGCAAACTGCCTGATATCCTCTTCCGAAATTGTTTTCATTGTGATCCCGTTCTCTTTCAATTCATTCAGTATATACAATGCTTCAACGGCATCCTCAATGTTTTCGAGTCTTCCATGCCCATGTCCCAATGTTAACCGAAGAGAAAGCGGTATTTTGTTTGATGAATACTCGTGAACAGTTGTATCGGTAACATTTCGGGTTGAATAGTAATTTTCGCCCAACCCAACTGATCCGCCATATTCTAAAAACCGTTTCGACGATTTGCTGTAATACTTCTCGGTTGAACGACCAGCATAAATACCAAAGTTTAAAGTTTCGCTCTTATTGTTTGAATACTCACTTGCTGGAATTTCTTTTGTAATTTTTGACAAACGATAATTATTCTCAAGGTTCATATTGATGAAGTCGTTTTGTACTTTATCGCGACTAACGCTAATCAGTTTGTAGCTCGGATTAGATTTTATTGAACTAGTGAAATTTGAATTTTTTTGTTCTGTTACGACCACATTACTGGTATCTGTATTCTGATTACTATATGAGTAAGAAGAATTGGAATTGGTGGTAGAAAGCGGGAAGTCGAGTGATTGCCTTTGGTAATCGGTGGTTTTGTAGTTTTTCAAATCGAAGGTAAGATCTTGCGCTGTAGTTGCTTTTGCTATTGCAATGCAAAGGCAAATGAGTGATAATGATAAAAATGTTCTCATGAGATTGATTTTGATTAGTGATAATGAATCTTTTGTGGTTAAACGAGTCAATTAGTCGGTTATTGGTTACTTAAATAATTTTTAAAATAGTTTAACAAAAATCAGGCCATTGTAATCCCGCTGCGAGGCTATTTTATCGCATGTTCAACCCCGTACGCTGCTGCGGTTTTGCAGACCGCGGCTAACAGGTTCGGGATTTTCAATCCCGCATTAAATATTTTCCTTATTT
>CAZRXT010000126.1:0-6806 GCA_964604035.1 uncultured Prolixibacteraceae bacterium
GAGAAAAACAGAACAGCAAACCCAAGCATCACCGCGAAAGCGTTAATGCAAATTCCTCGTCCAATGGTTTTTAATGTGATGATCACACTTGTTGGATAGTCGTTTCCTTGAGCCAATTCCCATTTGATGCGCCAAAAGACCTGCACCGTAAAATCGACTCCCAATCCAATTGATATTGAAGAGAGAAGCGCAGTTACCATATTAAGTTCAAGCCCAAGCCACCCCATCAACCCGAAAGTGCAGAAAACGGCAAAAACAAGAGGCAGGCTCCCCAGTAATCCAGCGGTAAGATTACGGAAGATAAGGGCTACCAACAATAAAATGGCAGCAAAAGCAAAAAGCAACGAATAATATTGACCTGAAACAATCGATTCGCTCATTTCTTTATCGACTAGGCTGAAACCGCCCACAACTTGAGTAATGGAATCGGTTTTGCTCAACTCGTTCAACCTATTCATAATTGCATTTACATCGGTAATTTTATTGGCACTGAATTGTATGTTTATCAGTGATTTTGTGTAATCGAAATCGACAAATTGCTCCAAATCGGCAGGGTCGCCATTCATCGAGTACAATTCGAGGTATTGTGCCACAGCTTCGCGACTATCGGGAATTTTATTATATCCTTCATCTGTAGGGTCGTTTAGCGCCATGCTCATTTTTTTCACCATTGTCGACAACGATGTTACACTGCCAACATTGGGCATTTTTTCAAGCTCAATTTCATATTGGTCTAGTTTGTTCAGCAAAACCGGATCTTTTGCATCGCCATCAACCATTACAGTTATTACTTTATTGCCTCCAAAGTGTTGATCTGCAATTTTTATTGCCTGATTAAAAGGGTGTTTTGCGGGTAAAACACTATTGCTGTCGGGAGCAACTTTGAAAAAGATAAATCCAACTATGCATACGACAAAAAATACCGAGAAAGCAGCAATTATCGCTTTTGGATGCCTAGTAACCAGTTTTCCTGAGCGGTCGAGCAATCCTGAGAAAAAGCCACGTCCTTCGCCTGACAAATCCTTATGTGGTTTTCCTTTTTTCAATAGCGACATTACGGCTGGAACAAACAATAAGCTAACTATCAGTGCAAAACCTATTCCGATACTGGTTACAACACCCATCTGCCTTGCCGGGATCAGCAAATGGGTTACCAGTCCGAGGATACCTGCAATGGTCGTCAATCCGCACAATAACACGGGAATAAAGAGGTACGAAACCGATTTTTGAACAATCTCTTTCATAGTTAATCCGGGTTCGGTTGCATTTATATCCTGATATCGGGCAATGAAATATACTCCATAATTGTTCGCAATAGCCAGCATCATAATGGGAATCAAAACCCCAATAAGGCTTAATTCCCAACCAAATGCGGGAATCAGCGCCATGCAAACAACAATTGAAAAAACCACAACCGAAAATGGTAATAGTACCCCTCTAATCTCTCGGAATGAAATCCATAACAGAATGAACATCAGCAACAACCCTAACGGAAGCAGCACCATCATATCGCGGCCAATTTTCCGATTGGCTTCGTCGCGAAGAATGGGCTGACCCGAAATCATTACTTTCTCAGCTCCCGGATACTTGTCTAAAGTCTGCTTCACCAAATCTATCAGTTCAGCATCGGCAACGGTTTTATTCGAACTAAGCATGATGATTGTGTAGCGAAAATCGTCGGAAACAACCAGCTTGTACGCTAAATCGTTTGCTCTAATTTCTGCGCGAAGTAGTTCAATTTCATCAGGTGTTTCAGGTATCTGCCCTATTACCGGGTCTACCACCATGCTGCCCTCTTCCGAGCGAATGTTCTTGGCTTGCATTAAGGAATAAACTCTTTTGAAAGCAGGCATTCGTGAAAATGCACGGCTAAGTTTATCAATGCGTTGTAATGTCGAAGGATTTAATACATCAGGGCTTTCAATGACAATCAAAATGGGATCTTCTTTGCCAAAAGCATCCTCAATTTTTTTTGTGTCTTGTTTCGAATGCATCGAATTGGGCAAATACGATTCAAGATCGGGGTTGATGTGGATTTTTGTAAGCGGAATCACACAAAGTCCAACACACAAAAGCGTTGCAACGATTATTACCCAGCGGTAACGTATGATAAAATTTTCTCTTTTCATCTTTTTTAGAATTTAACACGAAGCCACGAAGTGATATATTTATTTACCTGTTTTTCTTTGAGCCTTAGTGTCTTTGTGTTTGATATTAGAAGCTTGCTTTGAGTTCAATAAATGCTCCGTTCATAATTGGGGAGGCATAACTAAAGACCGATTTATCAGGGCCTTTCATAAAATAATAACCCGCTGTAGCCGTTAAAGCGCTACCTATCTTCCACGAAAGTTTTGGTCGTATCAGGTACTCTTTCGACGTAAAATCGTAGTAGCCCGATAGCTCTGCATTCACCGTTTCGTAAGAAAAATCCTTCGAAATGGCAACGGAAACTGCGTGGTTCATTTTCTCTTGCTGATGGAAGATTTTCTTGTTATAACTGGCCGATTCATAGTTGATCATCTCGTTGGCATATTGCAATTGAGCCATCATATTTGTAGGGTCGTTCAGCACAGGCTCTGTTAGTTCAGAAAAATCGAATGTATATTTTCCAACGTATTGAATTATGGTAAGGAAACCGCCAAAATCATGCTCTATTGCAGCAACGTAGCCTATATCATCATTCGGAATATACATTTTATGATCGTCGTTTTCAGTAAGGTTCAATGCTCCTTCGCCACGCAGTATCCAGGCTCCAACGGGAAATGTAAAGTCGATTCCGATGGTATTCTTTTGATAGAACGATGGAATGTAAGTAATGACTGGGCTTCCGGTAGAAAAATCAACGTTGTTCAAGTTGAATCCGTAGAATGGGTCGTACCCTCTAAACCACGAAGCAGAAAGGCCAATCCCCGAAAGTTCGAAGTTGAGTTTTGTTGCCAATGTCGCATTTTCAACGATTTTTTCTGGTAAAACGGCATCGACAAACGAAACATTTGCGCCCATATCAAACAAATCGTATCGGTACATCGACGGGCGATAAATGGGTATAGCGATAATCTCCCAATCAACTTGTGGTGAAAATCGGATGTCGGCTTTCATCATAAAGTTGGGAATTTTTTGGTCGTTGGGATTTGCAGAGAAGAAAAAGTAGTTGTTCGGGGTAATGTTGTTTGTAGGATTAAACCCGTCGGTACGGCCCCAACTTACAATTTGCTCACCAAGGAAAAGATCGATCGAAGTGGTGCTAATCCCGGCATAAGCTTCTTTTATCTCGAGTTCCGAAATAGTCTGGTTGAAATTGTACCCACTTCGGAATCGGATGTCGGAGTTCATCACAAACTTATCCTTCTTCAGATGGGTTTGTAAACTCACTTCGCCAAAAGCGTTGGTAAAATCGTAGACATCGCCGGCGCTAAAAACAGAACCTCGCACGAAGCCGTTCAGTTGGAATCCCTGTTCATTCGTATTTCCGGTTGATTGACTTGCAGTTTCAAATAACCCCTGGCTAAATAAACTGCCTGAACAAAATAGAATGAGTAATAAAAAAAGTAATCGTTTCATGACTGTCGGAATTGAAATTTTCCCGAAAGTTACAGCAGTAGCAAGGTCTCTTTGGTGCTTCGTTTAAAAGTCGGACTGACTGTATTGGTGCGGATAGTGAATGTTGGGAAGTTGGAGTGGGTTTGAACAATTGTAAGTCATTCTTATTTATATTTGTACAAAAAACGAGCTATGACAACAGTATTTATTAATGAGCACACAGAGAAAGGAAAGAGCCTAATCGAATTTCTTAGAAAATTTCAAGGTGAAAAGTTCATAAATTTTGGATATGAGCCAAACGATGAAACAAAAGAGGCAATATTCGAAGCTAGAGAAGGTAATTTGAATAGTTATACTAATTCTGAAGAGCTCTTTACCACCATTCTGAAAAAACCAAATGTACAAGATTAAAACAACCAATAAATTTGAGAAGGATTTTGTATTATGCTACAAACGCAATTACGATCTTTCTTTTTTAAAATTGGTCATATCAACATTAGAGCATGAAGGGAAATTGCCCCTTAGCTACAGACCCCATCAGTTAATTGGTAACTACAAAGATTGTATTGAATGCCATGTAAGACCAGATTGGCTTTTGATTTGGCGTCAAGATGATGAAAATAAAGTCATCGAATTAGTTCGTACAGGCACCCATTCCGATCTCTTTTAGAATAGAAGAATAGTATGGCATATTGGCTTTGCTATTTGTAATTTTCCTTTTTATACTCCATTGGTGTTTTCCCTGTCAAACTTTTAAAAACCGAAAAGAAAGTCGATTTGCTGTTAAAGCCACACTCATAACCAATAGCCTCGATAGAGTAAGGGTTTTTCGGGTTTGAAAGCTGTTTTTTGACCTCCTCGATACGGTATTCATTTACAAACTGAAAAAAGTTTTTGCCTAGCTTGCCATTCAGTACTTCGGTAAGGTGATGTTTGGGAATTTTAAGTGTTTCAGAAAGTAGAGTCATATTTAATTCGGGTTTCATGTATGGTTTTTCCTTCTGAAAATAGGTTGTGATTTTTTCCTTTATGAGTTCAGAGGCAGGTTCGCTTAAAAATGAATTTGAAGTTTTATTTGTTGTAATCTCCTGATTAACAATTTCATCAAACTTTTCATTGTTCTCGTTTAGTTTGAATATAGAAGGTTGTTTAAGTCCATAAAATCCGAAGATGTAAATAAAAAAGAGCAGTGCAGAGTAGTTGAAAATTGTAAGCGAAAGCGTGTCGTAAACAATTATATTGAACACGCCCCAAAAAAATGCCGATATACAATATATTATATAGAAAACCACAATAAAAAGAATCCATCCAATCCGTTTAAACATATCGATTGTTGAGAATTCATTCTGAACTTGTTTGCGGTGGCGGGTAATTATAATGCCCGTTAACCATAAGTAAACAATCCACGAAGCAACCCCGAAAATCCCAAAAAGAAGCCTGAACCACAAGGTGTTGTTCGATTGAAAGAAGTTTTCGAACGACTGAGGTTCTTTGATTATCCAGACAGTTATTTTGAAAAAAAGATATGGAACAAGATGTAGAAATTGAATTGGGTGTAGCTTAAAATGTGGCTGTGTGAGCGAGCGGGTATATAGAAACAATGCAGGGTTGAAAAGCAGGAAGGAGTTGCTTAGCAGAATAAAATCGGGAAACATTTTCGATTCCAACCCAAACGTTAAGAACTCGATAGCCAATAGGAAAAGCCAACCCGAGAGGAGTTTATCCGAAATGCTCTTATCTTTCTTTGTAAGGGTTAGCAGTCCCGAGAAAAGAGCTTGTGAAAAACCTATCCATGCAACAATTTCCATATTTCAATTATTTAAATATCAACAAAATGAAGGCTAATCGGGTTGAATTTTGCGGTATTTATTTTTGAAATATTCGTAGGTTGCCAATTGCGATTGCACACGAGGCTTATCGTTTTCAATTCGTACATTTTCCATTTCACGACTAATTTCACAGGATTTAACATTGTCGGCCAATTGAATTTGGAGAACATCGATAAGTTCTTTTTTCAGTTCGTGATCGTGAATTGGGAAAACGCACTCTACCCGGGCATAGAGGTTCCGTTTCATCCAATCGGCTGAACCAAGGTACACCAACGGATTGCCATTATTGTGGAAAACATAAGTTCGCGAATGCTCAAGGAAGCGGTCGATAATTCGGATAACCCGAATATTGCTACTGTATTTTTTTCCGGTTTTAAGAATGCAGATTCCCCTAATTATCAAGTCTATTTTAACCCCAGCTTCGCTTGCGCGGTAAAGCATATCAACCATGTGAACATCTTGCAATCCATTCATTTTAAGTAGAATGTATCCTTTTTTGCCTTGCTTCACATTTTCAATTTCTCGGTTGATAAGTTGGCCAAACCTGTGTATTAAGTTGAAATTTGGGACTAAAAGGTGCTTGAAGTGCACATCTTGTTTTTGCTGATCTAGGTATCTGAACATGTTTTTCAGATCGCTGATTATGCCAATATTCGAAGTAAATAGGCCGTTGTCGCAATAAATACGGGCAGTTTTTTCGTTGAAATTACCAGTTCCCAGATAGGCTTGGTCTTTAGCGCCGGGGAAATTCTTTTTGTCTCTGATAATCAGTGCAAGTTTTGCGTGAACTTTCAAACCAGGTATACTATAAATAATGTTGATTCCGGCTTTAGTCATTTCGGCAGCATATTGCAGGTTGGCTTCTTCGTCGAAACGGGCTTTTAATTCCACAAATACAGTTACTTTTTTCCCGTTTTCAGCAGCATTCATAAGCGCATTTACAACTGCCGATCGCTCAGCAACACGGTATTGCGTGGCTTTAATCTCTTTAACCGAATCGTCTTGCGCGGCTTGTTGCAGAAACCTGATAAAGTAATCGAACGACTGGTAAGGCACATTCATGAGGTAATCTTTCTTGTTGATTGCCTTACTTAATGTTTTATGGCTTTCGAGCTCGGGTATTCTGAGCGGAGCCAGCATTTCATTCTCAAGTTTTGGAGATATTGGGTTTGGGAAATTGAAAAAGTCTCTGAAATTGTGATAGTTGTCTCCCGGAATTAAAATGTCGTTATCAATTTTGAATGCTTGCATAATGTAGGTCAGTACTTTGTGAGGCATTCTTCTGTCGTAAAGAAAACGGTTCGGTTTCCCTAATGTTCTCGACGATTTTATGTTCTCAATCGCATCAATCAAATCTTCCTCTTCGTATTCATCATATTCCAAATCGGCATCGCGGGTTAGTTTTATCGAATACCAGTCGACAACTGTGTAGCCCGG
>CAZRXT010000127.1:0-6799 GCA_964604035.1 uncultured Prolixibacteraceae bacterium
GTAAGTACAAAGTATTAAGACAACCAGCCTGCAGCCTTTTTCCTTCTGCCTTTTAAACTCAGAAACTCTAGGCACTTTATGAACTCTAGGCACTACCCTATCATCAACAATTGCCTCTATTTGTTTTAAAAATTGTTAACATCACAAAAAAATATGCCCCCCGATAAAACAATTTGGCTTTTTTTCGTTCTATTTATATAAGAATTATGAAAACGGGAAATTGAAACTCGCAGCAAGAGATAATCCTTCCCTATTAATAAACAAGATTGAGCAACAAAAGCAACAATTCAAAACTTAAAACCGTGAAACTGAAATTCATACTCCTACTAACTATTGCATTCTCGGCTTTCGCACTACAAGCCGAAGAACCATTCAATTGGCCAATAAAGAAACTCGACACGGCACGAGATGCAAATTATCTTTCCGAAATTGAGAAGGATATAATTCTTGAACT
The DNA here is from genome assembly GCA_964604035.1 of uncultured Prolixibacteraceae bacterium. Taxonomy (GTDB): domain Bacteria; phylum Bacteroidota; class Bacteroidia; order Bacteroidales; family Prolixibacteraceae; genus CAYMTR01. The sequence goes on from CAZRXT010000127.1 coordinate 455, forward strand.
TAACAAAGTAAGATACAATCCTGAGATGTACGCAAAGCTAGTACTCTCGCAATTAGATACTTTATACTCAGAAAAGATGCTTAATCTGCCCGGCCAAGAGCCCCTGCTTACCGAAGAAGGAAAATCGGCCTACAACGACTGCATGGAAACGCTAAAATGGACTACCGCATTGCCGCTGCTAAAACCTTCGAAAGGTATGACCAAAGCATGCCGTTTGCTGGTTTACGACCAGGGATCTACAGGCAATGTGGGGCACAAAGGAAGCGGAAACTCGTCGCCGGTAGATCGGGCCGAAAACTTTGGCGAATTTGAAGGATCGTATGCCGAAAATATCCACTATGGAAAAGGCGACGCGGCCATGATTGTAGCATCGCTACTTATCGACGATGGTGTAAAATCAAGAGGCCATCGCAAAAACATTCTCGACAAATCGTTCAACTATACCGGTGTGGCTGTTGGAACACACAAAAAATACAACCAAATGTGTGTAAATACTTATGCAACTATTTTTGTCGACAAATAATCAAAGAACATTCAAATAATCAAAGAACAAGCCCATTCGTCAGGTTGCACTATTGAACCTTTTTCCAAAAAAAGTTTTTTTAAAAAGTTTTTGGTTACCTTCATTCTTTGAAAAGTAACCTTTATCGACTATTATCAACTTATAAATGATTAGGAAATATTTTGAAATCTAATACGTTAGACTCAATTTTAGCAATTTACTATTTATGATTGTCAATTAAATTCAATCAGAATATTGAAGAAAAAGTGCCAGTCAGAAATCCAAAAAAAGCAATGACCGATTGCTTCTGATAGTCTGGCAATTTGCGAATCAAAATATCTCTCTTTTCAAAAATAATTATATTCGATAATTGATTCTCTTTTTCACCTAACGTATTGACTAAAAAAAACTTGTTCATGAATGTTCAAATTAAAGAGGTAAAGACCAAAAAAGACCTGCACGAATTCATTTATCTTCCCGAGAAAATTCATAAAGATCATAAGAACTGGATGCATCCGATCTATTCCGACGATGAGACATTCTTCAATCCAAAGACCAATAAATCATTCTCTTACTGCGACTACAAACTATTACTTGCCATAAAAGACAATAAAGTTGTTGGCCGTTGCATGGGGTTGATACACAAAAAATATAATGCCGAACACAACGAAAAAAGTGGCAGGTTCTCGTTTATTGAAACGTACAACGACGGGGAGGTTTTTCATGCGTTAATCGACTATGTTGCAAAATGGGCAAAGGAGAAAGGAATGGAAACCCTTGTTGGCCCACTTGCCTTTTCGGATAAAGACCCTCAGGGGTTTCTTATTGAAGGTTACGACGAAGTACACATAATTTCAACAGGTTGCAACTTTCCTTACATGAATGATTTCTGCGAGAAAGAAGGGTTCATAAAAAAGGTTGATCTTGTTGATTACAAAATTGAGATACCCGAAACATTCCCTCCTGTATATGAGCGAATTGCAGAACGCTTTAGCAAAAACCATCAAAACATTAAGATACTGGAGTTCAACTCAAAAGTTAAATTCAGACCATTCATCCGACCGGTTTTGTCTCTTATAAACAAAACATTCACCGACATATACGGTTTCACACCTTTCAGTGAAAAAGACATGGACGACTTTGCTAACCGTTTCATCTTTTTGCTTGATCCGCATTTTTTAAAAGTTGCCGTTAACGAAAAAAATGAAGTAATCGGGAATATAATCGCAATGCCCGACATTAGCGAAGGCATCAATAAATGCAGGGGGCGCCTGTTGCCATTTGGTTTTCTTGACGTACTGAAGTCAAGCCGCAAAACAGAACGGCTAGTATTACTGCTAGGCTCAGTAGACCCACGTTATCAGGGCCGCGGCGTCGAAATTATGATGGGAATCAAGATGCTCGAATCGGCAAAGAAATATGGGAAAACGGTAATCGATTCGCACCTCGAACTCGAAACAAACACAAAAGTCAGGGCCGAGATGGAACACATGGGTGGCGTGGTTTATAAGAAATTCCGCATTTACCAAAAGGAGATTTAATTCTCAAATTAAGAACTATAGGCAGGGCAAACGCATCTAAGCATTAGTGAAAATAAACGATCACCAAAATTTTATACCTTTGTGCTACCATGCGACTATCAGAAAATTATCGAAAAGTAATAAAACAAGCGGCTCTTGAAATATGGGGAGATCAAGCTTCAGTAATCCTGTTTGGCTCACGTGTCGATGACTCAAAAAAGGGGGGCGACATTGACCTGCTACTTCGAATTAACAGAGAAGAGGACACCAAGGAAATTGTACGCAAAAAGGTCAAATTCTTATCTCAACTCGACATTCAATTGGGCGAACAGAAAATTGATCTGATAATTGCAACAAAAGAAAACCAATACATAAACATTGTTCAAACGGCAATGCAAACAGGAATTGAACTATGAACAAATCAGAAATTGAAAATAAGCTGCTCGAGATATTTGAAATCTGCGCACTTCATTTAAAACGAATGCGTTTTTCGCACGATAAGGTTACTCCTTTTATCCCATTAAATAGAAATAATTACTATGCAATGGATGATGAAACCATCAGTTTTCTTGATCAATACATTTTTCGTTTCTCAAAACTCCAGGACACCATGGGATCGCGGCTATTCCCCACTCTTATGGACTATTTTGCGGAACCGATGAACGACCGTCCGTTTATAGACCTTCTGAACAGGCTGGAACGATTGGGCATTCTCGACTCTGCCATAAATTGGATTGAGCTCCGAAAGGTTCGTAACGATATTGCACATGAATACCCAACTTCGTTACCCGAACGAATTGAAGGGATTAATATTCTTTTTGATCAATTTAACACCTTGAATGAAGTTGTTGAACGTTGCAAAAAAATGATCTCTATTGAGCAATAATTATCTCAATTGGGCTTACGTGCCCATCTTGAATAGCCTTCTGTTTTAGAATAAACAACAAAAATAAAAACAAGGGCTTGCCAAGAAAATAAAGACAAATATTAGGATTAAGCCCTTTTTAAACATACAACTCATCATCTCCCCCTACATCTGAAGGTGTAGGCTATTCATTATCGCCTCAGGAACAGTACTCATTACTCTCTACTCAGGTACTCATTACTCACTACACAACTAACAGCCTTTAAATTTAATACTGGAGCATCGGCATGCGAATCAACACCCACTATAGCAAGCAATATATTATCAATATGAAAATAGAAAATAAAATTCTGTAAACAAGCAATTTAAACAACAAATTTCATTCATCATAAAACTGTTTCGTAACATTTTTGCAATGTTTTTTTTCTTTCATGTATCTCCGAAAAACATTTTATATATCTTCATTTTTTTTAACGAATGTGAGGAATATGGAAATTCAGATTAAAGAAGTACAAACCAAAAAAGATTATCAAGATTTCGTTTATCTGCCCGAAAAAATACACAAAGACCATACAAACTGGATACCACCTATTTACAGCGACGACATAGTTTTTTTCAATCCGAAGAAAAATGAATCGTTCAAAACTTGCGACTACAAACTGCTGCTTGCAATAAAAGATGGCAAAGTTGTTGGCCGTTGTATGGGTTTGGTGCATCATAAGTACAATGCCGAGCACAATGAGAAGTGCGGGAGATTTTCGTTTCTTGAAACCTACAACGACTTTGAGGTTTTTCATGCGCTGATCGATTACGTTGCACAATGGTCGAAAAGTTTGGGTATGGAACAGTTGATTGGCCCACTAGCCTTCTCCGATCATGACCCTCAAGGGTTTCTGATTGAAGGTTACGACGAGGTAAATGTGATTGCTTCGACATGCAACTTCCGATACATCACCGACTTCTGCGAAAAAGAAGGTTTTACAAAAAAAGTAGATCTTATTGAGCACAACATTCCGATTCCGGAAAAATATCCGCCACTTTACGAAAAGGTGGCTGAACGGTATGCCTTAAGAAACAAAAACTTACGGGTTGCCGAATACAAAAGCAGGTTACAGTTCAGGTCAATCATTAAGCCTGTACTGACCTTAATCAACGAGACATTCACCAATGTATACGGGTTCACTCCATTTACCGACAAAGAGATGAATGAATATGCCAACCGTTACATTTTCCTGCTTAGTCCCGATTTTATAAAAGTTGTATTCAACGAGAACAACGAGGTTGTTGGTGCCATTATTGGGATACCCGATTACAGCAAAGGATTCAAGAAATGCAACGGCCGTTTGTTTCCATTTGGTTTTATTCCATTGCTTGCAGCAGGGCGCAAGACCGATATGCTCATATTGCTGCTGGGAGCAGTCGATCCACGTTATCAGGGACGGGGCTTAGAAGTGCTGATGGGCACAAAAATGATGGACTCGGCAAAAAAGCGGGGTATTTACAAAATTGATTCGCACCTTGGCCTTGAGTACAACGATAAACGAAATGCCGAAATGGAACGCATGGGCGGGAAAGTGTACAAAAGATACCGGATATATCAGAAAGACATTTAAAAAGAATCAGTTGAAGAGTTCAATTAAATCATAAAGGTTTTCTACCACAACGGCTCCGGTTTCCGAGAGCCGTTTTTTATTTTGGTGCCCATCGGGTATCAGCACACACTTACACCCCAAGGCCCGGGCCACTTCGAAATCGTGGGTAGTGTCGCCAATTAAACAAACCCGAGCCGGAGATATTCCCCTGCTTCGGAGCATTTCGATGCCCAGTTCAGTTTTTGATGCTGCAAAATCGTTGTCAAGCCCCGAAATTGCATCGAAGTATTCAAGTATTCCAAAGAGGCTTATCGAATCGACCAACTTCCGGTGCTCGGCAGCCGAAAGTACCAATTGCGTATACCCTTCATCTCTGAAAAACGATAAAACCTCGGTTACATTTTCCTGAAGCGAGCATTCGCCCAACTTCGACACATAATGATCAATGTATTGTTTGGCAGGAATATCGAAAGGCTCGTTATTGAAATCAAAGCCAATCCGTTTGTAATAGTCGATGACGGGGAAATCGAAAATCTCGAGATACTTTTCTTTTGAGAGAAGAGGCAAGTTGCGCTCTTTCAACAAAATATTAATTGCATCGACACAAATATCTAAGTCGTTAAGCAGAGTTCCGTTCCAATCCCAGATAATAGTGTCGACACCAAGCATTAAGCAAAGTGTTTTTCGTAATTCGACACCGGATTGGCATACATATTCAGATATAACCCGGTAGCTTCTTCTTTGTCGAATTTCAATGTGGAAACCTCGGCCTCCATCATTTCAATAAAGCCATTCTTCTCTTCATCGGTATATTTATCGGCATGGGCAGCCGATTTCTCGCGAAGGTCGTAGGCAATGTAATTGTTTGGCCAAAGCTTATAATTGAAATAGATTCGTTTGTCGATATGTTCCGAAATTGCCTGTATTGCTTCGTTCGGTTTCTTCCCCTTAATCAGTTCAACAAGCTTATAGTTCACCGGATTGCCAAAAGCATAATGAATGCGGCCTTTTTGAGCCATAAAACCATTAGCCATGCTATTCAGGTCGTCTTGTTGTGTTTTTGCAAAATCGGGATTATATTTTCGGTTCAGCAACTCGGCAACTTTGGCAATTCCGCAAGGTTCAATTTCGTACGAAACAGCCATAGGAACAATATTCAGCTCGATAAAACCTTCGAGTGCCGATCCGGTATTACTCATATTCAACATTTTGAGCACAGCAGGCTGAGTTAAATCATTCCCATCTTTTGTGCGTCCTTCGCGCTGAGCCAGCCACACCGAATTACCTTTTATTGCAATCGAATTTCGAATATAAGCCGAAAGTTCTTTCGAGGCCTCAAGTTGTTCTCTCAACCCAAGATTTCGTTTTACTATGAACGAACGATTGATGCGCACAAGTTCTTTAATCCAACTATAAATCAGAAGATTATCACCAATAGCAATTTCAGTTCGTTTAATTTCCTGTTTGAAGAGGATCATATTCAACAATGCCGAATCGAGAATTATATCTCTGTGATTTGAGATAAAAAGATAATTCCCATCAGCACGGAATTGATCCATTGTACTGAAACTGATCCCTTTTGTTGAGCTTTTCTCAACGTAACCGAGCAATGGTAAAATCACCTTCTTCTGGAACTCGTCGGTCGACTGAACTTCAGAGAGAATTTGAAGAACCTGTGCCCGTACTTCAGGTTGAGGATAAAGTTTATTGAAAAGACCCAAAAAACTCTTATCTTCTAACAATGAAGATGTTGCTTCATTTATTTCATTATCGTTGTAGGGGCGAATATCTTCAAATTCTGTCATGTCTCAAATTTTTGAGGTGCAAATGTAATGAAATTGGAATTAATTCAGAATTGGTATCTGA
>CAZRXT010000128.1:0-2526 GCA_964604035.1 uncultured Prolixibacteraceae bacterium
TGGATTGCTGGCGGTGTGCCTATTACAATGATGATGAACATGGAACGTCGTCATGGCCACATGAAACCTGTAATTCAGAAGGCTTTGGTTGAACTTAACGGAAAACCATTTACTTATTTTGCGTCACAACGCGAACAGTGGGCTGTTAAAACCGATTTCGTTTATCCTGGACCAATCCAATATTTTGGACCAAGTGCAGTTTGCGACCGCGTTTCTGAAACATTGAAACTTGAGAAAGCTTAAATAAGATTTCCGTTAGAATAAAATTATATCTGCGAGAGATGTTCTTCATTGAATGTCTCTCGTTTTTTTTATAAAAATTCATTTTCTCAGTGTCGAATAAACGCTATTTTTGAGGTTGATGATATGTTCAAATTCATAAAGCGGTTAAGTTTGCCAACTCCTTTGTGATTTCACTTTTATAATCGATCAATTAAAATTCAACGATATGCACAACTATGGATTGCTAATTATTTCGTTATTCCTTGTACTAATAGGAAATGCACAACCTAAAACAGTGATGTTTAACGATCCCAACATCACTTACGAAGGTCGGATAAATTACCGTGCCGATGCAGCTGAACTTTCGTGGCCGGGTACTTCGGCAACCATCAATTTTGAAGGCACTTCGGTTACGGCCATTTTGCAAGATCTTGATACAGCCAATTATTACAATGTAATTATCGACAATCGTGTGGTTTCAAAAATAAATACCGAAAAAGAGAAGAAAAGCTACGTGCTGGCTTCGGGATTGGCAGATGGAAAGCATCAGGTTCAGCTGTTTAAACGCACCGAGTGGGATAAAGGCAAAACCTTGTTCTATGGGTTCGAACTGCCCGATGGCGTAAAATTACTACCTCCATCAGCACCAAAAAAACGGAAAATTGAATTCTATGGAAACTCAATAACTTGCGGTTACGCCAACGAAGATAGCGAGGGAAAAGACCGTTGGTTCGGTTATTTCCAGAATAACTACCTTACTTATGCTGCTATTACTGCCCGCCACTTCGACGCACAGTACTATAACAACTCGAAAAGTGGCATTGGAATCTTGGTGAGTTGGTTTCCATTCGTTATGCCCGATATTTACGACCGCACCGATCCAACGGATTCAACCTCGAAATGGGATTTTTCAAAATATACCCCCGACATTGTTGTAATCAACTTGTTTCAAAACGACTCGTGGCTGGTAAATATGCCTAATCACGACTCGTTCAAACACTATTTTGGGACTAAAGCACCCGACGAAGCAACCATTATTGCTGCTTACAAAAGTTTTGTCTCTTCAATCCGCAGCAAATACCCCAATGCCTCAATTATTTGTGCCCTTGGAAGCATGGATGCTACCCGCGAAGGCTCAGTTTGGCCTGGTTACGTTCAAAAAGCTGTCGACCAATTGAACGACAAAAAGATATTCACCCATTTCTTCCCATTTAAAGGAGCTAATGGGCATCCGCTTGTAAGCGAGCAACAAACAATGGCCACTAGCCTTATCAATTTTATAGAGAAGAATATTCAGTGGTAGATTGGCTATCTATTTTTAAGACTATCAGAATGAAACAAATACAAATAATAGTACTCTTTTCTTCTCTTCTATTTTTACTGTCGTGTTCAAAAGAAGAAATAAGGATTGCCTGTGTTGGCGATAGCATTACCGAAGGCTACGGGTTGGCGGTACAAAGCAAAACAGGTTATCCGGTTGTGCTCGACAGTATTTTGGGAGGTGGCTATTCGGCAATAAACCTTGGAAGGAGTGCCACTACTCTTCAAAAGCATGGAGATTTTCCCTATTGGATTGCCAAAGAGTTTTCGGACGTGTTTGCCGTTGCGCCCAATATAATTGTGATTAAACTTGGCACTAACGACACAAAACCAAATAATTGGAATCAGTTAAATTACAAAGCTGATTATCAAGCAATGATAGATACTTTTAAAACTATTTCAACCAATCCGAAAATTTATTTGTGTTATCCGGCACCTGTTTTTGAAACCAAATGGGGAATTAACGATTCAACTGTTGCTAAAGGTGTAATTCCAGTAATTGATGAACTGGCAAAAAGCAATAACCTTCAGGTAATTGATCTATACCATGGAATGAAAAACCAGGGAACAAATTTCCCCGATGGAATTCATCCCAACGAAGAAGCCGTAGCTCAAATGGCCAGTATCATTGCCCAGACAATTGCTGGAAAGGGTAAAGATTGTTGCAATTCGAAATGACTTTAAGCACTTACGTTAGAACCAAAGTGTGAATTGTAAAATTCAGTGTATCCTAATTTGTGTAAGTTTGTAACAGTTGAATTTCAAGTACTGTTACTAAAAACAATGGTGAAATAATTAGTTCACCAACAATTATTTTTCAACAATAAGGTTGATATAAAAAATTAAAATTGAATAGATTATGAACCAAAGACTAATAGGGATTCTTTTGATTTTGCTTTTATCGATGTCTCCTATATTCGTGTTTGGCCAAAAAATTAGGTTTTACAATTCGGAGCAGGGGCTGCCAAGCACTTTAATTCATAG
>CAZRXT010000128.1:2626-3859 GCA_964604035.1 uncultured Prolixibacteraceae bacterium
GAAAGTAAAGACAAAAAGCATCTCTTAGTATCAATTTCAGGATATGGAGTTGTGGTTTATGATGTAGAAACCCAGAAAATTGATATTGAAGCTACTCAAACACTTGTCGATTTATACAATAATAAATTCGTAGGCAATCTATTTCTCGATTCAGATGGTTTTGTATGGTCATTTGCAGAACAAGGCAGCTTCTTTAAACTCAACTTCGAAAAAAAATTGCTTGAAAAGATAATATGGAGCACTGATTTATCTGAATTATCAAAAAAAGTTGCCATTTCCACCGTAACCGAAGATCCGATAACAAAAAATATTCTTATCGGGACCTATAACCATGGCATTTTTATTTACGACCACAAACAAGGTTACATAAGAAGGCCTAAAGGAGAACCTACGTCTAAAATACGTATTCGTAAATTACTGGCCGAAACCCAAGAAAACAATGGAAATGAGCAGAATATATGGGTCGGCACTGAAGATTCCGGCCTAAGACTATTTGACCGAAAACAGGAAAAGATAGTCAATCCCGATTTCCAATACGCTCCTATTGACCTTGAAAACTGTAAGGTTCATTCAATTGCCCAAGATATCCAAGGAAATATCTGGGCTGGCATTTTTCAGAAAGGGTTATTGGTTATACCCAAAAAAGCCAACGACTTTGAATACATAAAACTCTCGGCAACACAAGGTTTTATGAGTGTAAACATTGCTTGTGCAACATCTGTAGCCCAAGATAATGCCGGCGATTTATGGGTAGGCACCGATGGTGCTGGCCTTTTCAGAATTTCGGAAAATGGCACAAAAACCCGTTTCACAAGCGATAATACACCACTGCCCAACGATGCTATACTTTCTCTTACTACCGATAAACGAGGCACATTGTGGATTTCGACATACATGGGGGGCATTACGACATACAACCCTCATAGCGGCTTTCAATCCTTTAGTAATGAAGTTGAACTGCAAAAAGTTCAATGTTCTATTTACGATAACAAAAACGATAAACTTTACCTTGGGAGCTTAGGCTATGGAGTTAAGGTGCTCTCGTTTTCCGACAAAAAAATAGAACCATTCCCCAATCATGATTCTTTAGGCTGGGTTAGTTCGCTTTGTCTCGATGTTTCAGGGAATTTGTGGGTCGGTTTTACTGAAGGTATCCGTTGTTACAATACGGTAACCGGAGAGGAACAATATGCCGAATTTACAAGTAAAATGAAGGGGGTTACAATAGGCTCT
>CAZRXT010000128.1:3959-6750 GCA_964604035.1 uncultured Prolixibacteraceae bacterium
TATGTCTTTCAAGTTAAAGCTTTTTTTGAAGGTTCATCGAACGAACAAAATGCTGTTTCCAACCATATAAATATTCGAATTCTTCCTCCTTGGTATAAATCGTGGTGGGCCTATTTGACCTACCTTACAATATTCATGTTTATCGTATGGGAATTTGTAATTTATCTTATCAACAGGAAACTTCGCGTAAAAGAGCGAATGGAGTTCGAAAAGAAAGAGATGAAATTACAGATGTTCACCGATTTGACTCATGAAATTAGAACTCCCTTCACATTGGTAATTACACCATTAAAATCGATGCGCGAAACTGAGACCGACAGTAAGCGAAAAGAGATGTTCGACCTGATGTACCGTAATGTTCTCCGAATAATGCGGCTTCTCAATCAAATAATGGACATACGGAAAATTGACAACCACCAGTTTAAATTGCGCTTTCAAAAAACCGATTTGATCTTTTTTGTTCAAGATATAATGAAATCGTTTGAACAATTAGCCATTATGCGCAATATTGAGTTTCGGCTTTTTTCAAGCATTGAATCTCTTGACGTATGGATTGATGAAGTGAATTTTGATAAAGTTCTTTTCAATATTTTGTCGAATGCCTTCAAATTCACCCCCGACAATGGCTATATAATGATCAGTTTAAATATTCTTCCGAACAATTCTCACGAAGGGTTGCGTAGCAATATCGAAGAATTTGTTCAATTGAGCATTGAGAACTCAGGGTCTAAAATTAACGAAGAGGAAACTGAAAGAGTTTTCGAACGCTTCTACCAAAGCAGCAATAATTCATCGGGTGGCGGTTCTGGAGTTGGTCTTCACCTTGCAAAAATGTTTGTCAAATTGCACCATGGAAAAATAGATGCGAAGAATACCGAAAATGGGGTTGCATTTACAATAAATATTCCGCTTGGATCGAAACACTTATCGCCTGGCGAACTTTCAGAGGCCGAAAAAAAAGATGATTCTCAATCGCGAATTCGGAGTAATGAACAACGGTCAATTGAAACCGACTATGTAGAATTGCCCGAAACCGACGAAGAACATTTTGTGTCGAAAGTAAATAAATCAAACCGTACACTTGTTTTTGTCGACGACGATGTCGATTTGGGAAAATATATTCGAATGGAGCTTTCTGACAAATACAATATCGAGGCCTATTCCGATGCTCGCGAAGCTTGGAAAATAATCTCTACCACAATTCCCGATGCAGTTGTAACAGACTTGTTTATGCCCGAAGTTGACGGAATTTCTCTGTGTAAAAAAATACGACAGAACCCCGAAACAAATCATTTGCCTGTAATTATTTTAACAGCAGAAGTTGGAGAAGAAAGTGAACAGAAATGTATTGAAAGTGGAGCCGACCATTATCTTACAAAACCAATAAACCTCGACCTGCTGAAAAGTACCATAGCGCAAGCTATTCAAACTCGCGAAATGATACGAAATAAATACAGAACAAATATCAACCCCAACTTCGATGAAATGAAAATGAGCTCGCCCGACAGCCAGCTTATTACCAAAGTTGTCGAAACCATCAGAAGAAACATTGAAAACCCCGACTTCAATGTTGATGATTTAAGTCGCGAAGTAGGACTCAGTAGGGTGCACATTAATCGGAAACTGAAGGAAAATATTAACATTTCGCCTAGCAACTTAATAAAATCAATACGGCTAAAACAAGCAGCTTATCTGCTTATAAACAACAAAGTGAATATCTCAGAAGTGGCATATAAAGTGGGATTTTCTTCTCATTCCTATTTCTCCAATAACTTCAAAGAGTACTTTGGGATGGCTCCAACTGAATTTGTAGCGAAGTATACTGAATCGGAAGAGAAAGAAGCCCTAAATAAGTTATTCGAAAATTGATTCTTGGTATTGGCTAGTTGTTGTAAAGAGTTCAAAATATCTTTGTTTTTTTATCTGTTATAACCCCGATTTATTGCTTGAAATTTTTAACACCAATTAACTATTTGGTTGGACCTTCTCGTTTTTCCAAAACGTTATTCTTTTCTTCTGCATCTTGTCAAAATTAATACAAACGTATTAATCAGAACTACTACACAAGATATCTATTTCACCACAAACACTTAATAATAAGCACAATAAAAATCAGATCATGATTGATTAATTAATCAATCATGATCTGATTTCAACAGCATTTGTATCAAAAACACAAAAGTATGATAGGGGAAACTACAATATTTGTAAATCAAAAATTGAGCTCTACAACCATTAAAACTCGGCAATTCAAAGAAGCTATGAATCGGTATTTTATAGTTTAAAGAGTGAAGAATATGGTTGAAGTTGAACTCAAAACGAAATTATTCTTGGAAAAAAATTATGAGCTTTTTGAAATTTTATTTTTTCAGCTAGTTCATAAAACACTTTAATACTAATTTAAATTAATCTAATCGAATGATGAAAAGAAACCGATTGTTTCAGGTGGTAATTTTAATGGTACCCCTGTTACTTTTTTCTCTTTGGAGCTTTGCCCAGCCAATAACGGTTCATGGTAAAGTAAAAGACACAGAAGGAGTTGCTATGCCTGGTGTTACTGTAATGTTAAAAGGTACCACTCAAGGCACCATAACCAGTATGGACGGAGACTATACTTTAAAAGAGATTAAATCTGATGGAGTATTGGTTTTCTCTTTTATTGGAATGAAGACTGAAGAAGTTGCAATTAATGGACAAGCAACAATTAATGTTGAGATGAAAGCCGATGTATCTGATCTCGACGAAGTTGTAGTAATTGGATATGGTGTACAGCGTAAAGAAGCCGTTACAG
>CAZRXT010000129.1:0-6748 GCA_964604035.1 uncultured Prolixibacteraceae bacterium
TTTCTTTAACATAGGTCAAAATTCTTTTGTTGAACAATTCTTTTGTGCGATCAAGAAACCTGATTTCAATAGGTATGTAATATACAACATTGAAGAAATCGGATGGCAGATTTTTTACAGATTTTAGTCTTACCAAATCTTTTTCGGTTGTGATTATCAGTTTTTTTGAAGAATCGATCTCTCCAAAAAGTTTCCATATTTCGGTTGCATCTTTATCGCTGAAATGATGATGGTCGGGGAATTTCTTGTGCGTAAATTTCCCAACCTGATCCTTCAAGTAATCTAATAGTGGAGCAGGGTTTCCAATGCCGGTTACCAGTAGTACCTCATAATTCCGCAAGTCGTCGCTAAACAGAGATCTACCTTTTTCGGCAGGAGTGATTTCGCCATAAACAATGCTTGTGAAGAATAGGTTTTGATAAGGCCTTATGTCGAGTTTGTTTTTAATAATTCGTTGTTCGATAGGGGGTAGCAAACTTGGGCATTTTGTGAAGATGATGAAATTGGCGCGATAACTCGACTTAATCGATTCTCTTAATCGGCCAACGGGCATAAGGCTATCGTCATAAACAGGCTGGGTATAATCGAAGAGTAAAATGTTGATGTTTGGATCAATGCTTCTGTGCTGAAAAGCGTCGTCAAGGATAATTACATCTACTTTTATTTCCTTATTATTTAGTATTTTACGAATGCCAACTTCTCTTTTCTCAGAAACGGCCACAGTAATTTCAGGAAATTTTTGTTTTATCTGAACAGCTTCATCTCCGATTTCGTCGATAGTTGATTGCGATGTTGCTAAAATAAAACCCCTCGTTCTTCTTTTATAACCACGGCTTAAGAACACAACATTCGATTCTTTTTTCAAAATGCTGATAAGATATTCGGCATGAGGAGTTTTGCCCGTGCCACCTACTGTTATGTTGCCTACCGAAATAATAGGTACTTCGAAATCGTGATGGTGGAAAACATTTGAATCATAGAGGAAATTACGGATGGAAATCACAAGTCCGTAAATCATTGCAAATGGATATAGTAGAATTTTGCTCATCTTTTGAATTAATTTGCCAATTTACTAAGAAGAGCTGTTCTTACAAAAAAAAGTTGCCCGCAATGCAGGCAACTTTAACTTATTTAATGTTCAAAATTAGTTTAGTTCAAATTCAAAAGGAACTCTGGCATAAATTCCATTTTTCCCGTGTAGGTTTTTAATTGTGTTGTAGTATTTTGCAGCATCGCCTAGTTCTTCTTCTATGATGTTCATTTTCATTTTAGAAGAAAAATCATTCATAATTTGCTGAAGGGCAGCTGCTTGTTTTGGTAATTTCACAATTCGGTATTCGTCTAAACCTCCAAGTTCTTTTGCAACTTCAATTGCATCGTTTAGGTTCCCCAATATGTCGACCAAGCCAAGTTTTAGGGCCGATTCGCCAGTCCAAACACGGCCTTGTCCTATTTCGTCAACCTGAGCATAAGTAAGCCCACGGCCTTCCGAAACGTGATTGACGAAAGTTGTATACACATCTTCAACCATACTTTGCATTATCATCATCTCTTCGTCGCTCATTGGCCTGTAAAGTGAAGCCATGTCGCTCAATTTATTTGTTTTGACGGTTTCGGAGTTAATGCCAATTTTACCACTTAGAAGTCCGTCTAAATTGGGGATAAGACCAAATACGCCAATAGAACCTGTTAGTGTTGTTGGGTTTGCAATAATCGTGTCGGCTGCGCAGGCAATGTAGTAACCTCCAGATGCTGCAAGATCGCCCATAGAAACAACTACAGGTTTCTTTTCTGTAGTAAGTTTTACTTCCCTCCATATTAATTCTGAAGCTAATGAGCTTCCGCCCGGAGAATTAACCCTTAGTACAATTGCTTTAATTGTAGAATCTTCTCGGGCTTCGCGAATTGTGGCAGCAAGCTCTGGGCCGCAAATGCTTTCTTCTGTAATTGAGCTCGATGGCTCCATGCCAATTTCGCCCGATGCATATATTACAGCTATTTTGTTCTTTGTAAATTCCTTACCTCCAGCTTTTTTTGCTGCTGACTTTACATCGGCCAGACTAACAAACGGAATTTTATCATCTTTTGCAATTCCTGCTTTTTCTTTCAGAATATCTAACACTTGGTCTTCGTACATTAACCCATCAACAAGGTTGTTTGTTAATAAAGTTTCTGCCGGACGGTAGAGCATGTTCTGGTCGGCAATTTCATTTAAGCGGGGTATTGTAATGTTCCTCGATTCTGAAATCCCTTCTAATACATTTCCCCAAATACTTCCTATGTAGCTGCTGATCTGTTCTTTGTTCTCGGGACTCATTTTTTCGAGTAAGAATGGTTCAACTGCTGCTTTGAATTTTCCATGGCGAATTACTTGCATTTCTACTCCAAGTTTTTCGAGCGCTTTTTTGTAATATAATGATTGTGATGCAATACCCGTAAACATTAACATTCCTTGGGGATTGATGTAGATTTTATCTGCTGTTGTAGCAAGGTAATATGCTTTCTGGGAATATGCTTCAGAATAGGCATATATGAATTTCTCGGAGTCTTTAAAATCCATCAAAGCATTTCTGATTTCTTCACAGGCTGAATATCCGGCTCCAACTTCTTCAAGTTTCAGATAGATACCTTTTATATTCTCATCGTCTTTAGCATTTTCGATTGAAGCGATTATGTTGTCCAATCCTAATTTTTTTGTGCTTGGGAGCAATGGAATTTCAAAACCTTGTAACGGATCATTTGGTTGACGATCGACAATAGCCTCATCTAATTCGATTTGCAGAATTGAATTATCTTCAATTATAACCTCCTTCTTGTCGGTTGATGCTAGTATTGCAGTAACAATACCTCCAAGTATAAGTATCGAGAGGAGCATAACTACGAAGAACCCAACAATGGTTGCTAACGTGTATTTTAAGAAACTTTTCATGAAATATGTGTGTTAAATTTGTTTCATTTTCGAGATTAGTATCGATATTTTTCAATTCGTTACAATAAAGCGAATATATTTAGAAATTGAATATTTTGTAGGGCTTATCTTAAAACTATTTTTTTAAATGGGAATTGTTTATTTATCGTTAGGAACTAACCTTGGCGAACGGGAACTGAACCTTAAATCAGCTATAAACGAGATTGGTGCTCTCGGGTCGATCGATCAAATTTCGTCTGTGTACGAGACCGAACCTTGGGGTTTTCGTTCTGAGAATAAATTTCTGAATATGGTTGTTGAAATTCATACGGAAATTATTGCTAGTCAGCTTATTAAAGAATGTCTCAAGATTGAAGCGATTTTGGGCCGGACGCGGGGATCTGCGTTGGGTTATGAATCGCGTATTATTGATATCGATATTCTTTTTTACGGTGCTGAAATAGTTTCTGCTGATGACCTGATAATTCCACACCCTCATATTCAAGACAGGAAATTTATATTAGAACCTCTAAATGAATTGGCACCCAATTTTATTCACCCGGTTTTGGGCAAAACTGTTTCCGAAATTTTGAAAAGTTCTTCCGATCAATGCAAAGTGAATAAAATAGGAACAATAATTATCTGAATTTATTCTTCATTTTCAATGTCGGTCAAATAGAGAAAATCATTAAACGGAAAACGGGTAACATGAATCTTCTTTACTTCTTCATAAAGCAAAGATTTTAGTTCGTTAATATTTTGTTTTTGTTTTGCCGAAATGAAAATCGAAGGTGTATTGTTTTTGGCCATCCAGCTGTTTTTCCAGTCTTCGAGCGAATAATTTTCTTTTGTAATTGCCGAAAGGTCATCAGCATCTTTTTCGATGTAGGTAAACGCATCTATTTTGTTGAAAATGAACACTACCGGTTTGTCGGAGGCTTTAATTTCTTCGAGTGTTTTTGTTACCGTTTCTAATTGTTCTTCAAATCCGGGGTGCGATATGTCAACAATATGAAGAAGTATATCGGCTTCGCGAACTTCATCAAGAGTCGATTTAAAAGATTCAACCAATCCGTGGGGTAGTTTACGGATAAAGCCAACGGTGTCGGTCAACAAGAATGGGAGATTGCCGATTACCATTTTTCTTACCGTTGTGTCTAATGTTGCAAATAGCTTGTTTTCAGCAAAAACTTCCGATTTGCTAAGCAAATTCATCAACGTTGATTTTCCAACATTTGTGTAGCCAACAAGAGCAACGCGTACCATTTTTCCACGATTTTTACGTTGCGTAGTCATCTGTAGGTCAATCTTTTTGAGCTGTTCTTTAAGGCGCGATATTTTATCAAGAATAATCCGTCGGTCAGTTTCAATCTGAGTTTCACCAGGACCACGCATTCCAATACCTCCTTTTTGTCGTTCGAGGTGGGTCCACATTCTTGTTAATCTTGGTAGAGTGTATTGAAGTTGAGCAAGTTCAACCTGTGTTTTAGCATAAGTTGTTTGTGCCCGGCTTGCAAAAATATCGAGGATTAGGTTTGTACGGTCAAGAACTTTGCATTCAACAATTTTTTCGATGTTGCGCAATTGAGTGGCAGATAGCTCATCGTCAAAAATGACCGTATCTATTTCGTTTTCTTTAACGTACGAAGCAATTTCTTCAAGCTTACCCGAACCGACAAATGTTACGGGATGTGCTGAAATCATACGTTGAAAGAATTTTGCTACAACAATAGCCCCGGCGGTGTCGGCTAGGAATTCGAGTTCGTCAATGTACTCTTTGGCTTTCGCTTCGTTCTGATCTTGAGTAATTAACCCAATTAAAACCGCGGTTTCTTGTCTTTGTTCTGTTGTATTTTGATCGGCCATTCTATAATGCATAAAAAAACCTGGTTCCAGCATTTGTCGGAACCAGGATATTTGATTGTTTTAAAATTCTTATTGCAATTGGAAATTAATAGGCACAGTGTAAGATACCCTTACAGGTTTACCCCTCTGCATACCAGGTTTCCATTTTGGAAGGTTGTTTACAACGCGTAGTGCTTCTTGGTCAAGCGAAGCATCAACACCACGAGCAATACGAGCATTGCTGATTCCGCCATTCCGGTCAACAACAAATTGCACGTAAACCTTTCCTTGAATACCATTCTCAGCTGCAATTACCGGATACTTAACGTTGTTGGCAATCCATTGGCGAAGTGCTAACTCACCACCCGGAAATTCAGGCATGTCTTCTACAATTACGAAAACTTCGGCCTTTGATTCATCATCATCTTCCTTTGGTTTGCTTATTTCGGGCAATGCATCAATAACCGTTGAGTTATCAGCTTCCGAAGAAAAATCAAAATCATCATTTTCGATTTCAACATTGTCGTCGATAATCGCAAAGGTCTCAATAACTTTTGGTGGTGGTGGTGGTGGTGGTGGTTTTACCTCCTCTACTCGAGTAATAGGAATAACTTCCTCCTGAATTGTTTCTGCAGCTGCTTCGCCTAAACTATTAGCAGATTTTACTGAATCGTTTAAGTTAAAAGCTGTAAGAACAATTCCCAATGAAACCACCAAACCAAACTGGGTAAAATAACCCTTCTTGTTTTCAAGATCAGCTTTCGGTGTCTTCTTAAGTTCCATAGTAATTATTTAATGCGTTTAATATTTCCAAACAAGGGGCTAAAGTTATAAAATATCTCATTAATAGAATTGTTCTGGCTGTTATTTTTTTTGAATTCTCAGCTTTAGATTGAATTTCTTGAGGTATTTTTTGTTTTAGATTGTCCGAAGGTTTGTTTACTCTTTTTTAAGTTCAAATTTGATGGGGACTGTATAGGCTACTCTTACTGGTTTTCCTCTTTGTTTTCCCGGTTTCCATGTTGGAAGGCTATTCACTACCCGCAGAGCTTCGTTGTCTATTGCTGTGTCTACTCCTCTTGAAACTAGCGCATTACTGATACCTCCATCTTTGTCTACAACAAACTGGACAAATACTCGTCCTTCAACTTCATTTTGTACTGCTTCTTCAGGATATTTGATGTGATTGGCAATCCATTTCAGCAGAGATAATTGGCCTCCTGGAAATTCGGGCATTTCTTCAACAACTCTGAATATTGAATCGTTAGTGTCGATGTGCTTTTCTTCCGAAAGGTTGTAAGCGTTAATTATTTCGATTGGGATTCCTTCGGTTATTTCGGTGGTTCCAAATTCGAAATCAGGCAGTTTGCTATTGTCTTCGGTTATTATTATTGCCTCGAACAGTTGTGGCATTGGTGGTGGAGGCGGTGGTAGGGGAGCCTCTGTTGTAACTGGAATTGAGACTATTTCGGTTACACCTTCATCGGTAGTCGAAGTTTTAAAAATTTCGTTAGCTTCAACTTGATCGCTTAGGCCAAGTACCATCAAAACTATCCCCATTGAAACTGCTAGTCCGACCAAGATAAAATAGTTTCGTTTTGTTTCGAGATTGGCCTTTTTTGTTTTTTTAAGTTCCATAGCAAAGATTTATTAATGTTTCAAATACGATTTTGGGTATCAGATTGTTTTCAATCTGTGTGAGAATCATCAACTTTTCAGCTTCTTAGTATTTTCAGAACTCTTTTGTTAAAATAACGTAATTATTCGATTGTTTATTGTTCGTTAGTAGAAAAAAAATATGCCGAATTTTAATGTTCTAAAACTTTTGTCAAACCCGTTTTAAGTCGATGTTTTTTTCAGAAATATTATATATTTGCAGTGCTTCAAATTTCGTGAATTCAGCTCTTGATTTCTGAGATTGATCAAATAGTTTTTTGTTTAAGGGGGATTAGCTCAGTTGGCTAGAGCGTTTGACTGGCAGTCAAAAGGTCATCG
>CAZRXT010000130.1:0-6731 GCA_964604035.1 uncultured Prolixibacteraceae bacterium
ACCTAAGCCAAAGTTCATAACCATTTTCAGCATGAACGCTCGAAACAAACAAGATCATTACGAATAAAACAATTCCACTTATTTTCAATCTACTTTCCACAATAAAAACCCTTTCTTTAATTTATTTTCCTAAAAGATGACTTTCTTACAACTAACTCTGAATTTAAAACGACCTTTCCATTTTGGGCATAATCTTGCTCTCCTTCCAAAAAGCCAATCAAACTCTTGGCAGCCAAAATTCCCGCCTCTCTACCTGGATACGAGACAGTTGAAAGTTGCGGAGAAACAATAGTTGAAACTGCATCATTATTAAAACCAACAATAGCAATTTGCGATGGGATCTCAATTCCATTATCTTTAAGTTCTAACATGCAGCCAACGGCAGCCATATCGTTCGAAACAAATATCCCATCAGGAAGTTTATCCATAGCAAGTATTTGCTTTGCTCCTTTTCGCCCCGAATCAATATTCATTTCATCCATGAAAAATGCTTTAAAATCACAATTATTATCAATCGCAGCCTGCTTAAAACCTTCTAATCTATCTACATACACATTCGACTTAGAATCAATAGTCAAATGAACCAACCTCTTACTCCCTTGTTGAATCAAATGTTTCGCTACATTATAAGCAGCATTATAGTTATCGACAACAACACACACATTCTCAGGTTGTGAAGGTATACGGTCGAAAAAGACAATTGGTACGTTTTTATTTTTAAATTGATTAAAATAAGACAGATCAGAATCTTGAACCGTTAATGAGACTATAACTCCGTCAACTCGGTTGTCGAACATTGTTTTAGCATTTTCGGCTTCCTTTTTAATTGATTCGTGAGATTGGCTGATAATTAAATTATAGCCTTTATCGTTGGCAACCTCTTCCATCCCAGCAAGGCATGTTGACATAAAACTGCTATCTAATCGAGGTATGATTGCACCAATAGTATAGGTTTTCTGCTTTCTTAAATTTCGGGCAAAAGCATTTGTGCGATAACCCAACCGTTCGGCACAAGAAGTCACTTTATCTCGGGTTGCCTTTTTAATAACATTATTCCCTTTTAGAGACCGGCTTACTGTTGAAGCAGATAAATTTAGCTCTTTTGCTATATCGTAAATTGTTACTTCTCTGCCTTTATTCATCTCATTAAGCTAGATTAATTTTTCTAATTTACAAAGATAAATAAAACGGTCAAAATTTTGCAATCGGTTGCATAAAATCGCTCAAAAAATGAAAATCTTTTAAATTGCTGAATTTAAGAACTATTAAAAAGAAAAGGAGGAATACTCTTCCTCCTTTCAAAATAAAGATTTAAATCTTACTTTTAATTTTGCGCTTACTTAATAAGCTTCTTATATTTTATACGGTGAGGGGTTAAATCGCCCAAACGTTTCTTCTTATTTTCTTCGTATTCAGAGAATGAACCTTCAAAAAACTTGATTTGAGAATCGCCTTCAAAAGCTAAAATATGAGTTGCCACACGGTCAAGAAACCAACGGTCGTGTGAAATAACAACAGCACATCCCGCAAAATTATCAAGACCTTCTTCCAACGCACGAAGAGTATTCACGTCGATATCGTTTGTTGGTTCGTCGAGCAATAAAACATTTGCACCCGATTTTAAGGTGAGAGCTAAGTGAAGTCTATTTCTTTCTCCTCCAGAAAGAACGCCACATTTCTTTTCCTGATCCGAACCTCCAAAATTAAATTTTGAGACATAAGCCCGAGAATTTAACAATCGACCCCCTACCATAATCTCATCTTGTCCACCTGAAATAACCTGAAAAACTGTTTTTTCAGGATCAATTTCGGTATGAGATTGATCGGCATAACCAATTACAACGGTATCGCCTACCGAAAAAGTTCCTTTATCTGCCTGTTCAATTCCCATAATCATACGGAAAAGTGTAGTTTTTCCAGCACCATTAGGGCCAATCACACCAACAATTCCATTAGGTGGAAGATTGAATTCAAGATTTTCAAATAAAAGTCTGTCACCGAAAGATTTTGAAACCTCGTGTGCCTCAATTACATTATTACCTAAGCGTGGTCCGTTAGGGATGAAAATTTCAAGTTTCTGCTCTCGCTCTTTAACATCTTCATTCATAAGAGATTCGTAAGCACCTAGACGTGCTTTAGATTTTGCATGACGAGCTTTTGGACTCATTCGCACCCACTCTAGCTCATGTTCTAATGTTTTACGACGTTTAGAAACAGTTTTTTCTTCTTGTTCTAATCGTTTCGATTTCTGCTCAAGCCATGACGAATAGTTTCCTTTCCAAGGAATACCTTCTCCACGATCGAGTTCGAGAATCCAACCTGCAACATTATCAAGAAAATAGCGGTCGTGAGTAACACAAATAACAGTCCCTTTGTATTGCTGTAAATGTAATTCGAGCCATTGAATCGATTCAGCATCCAAGTGATTGGTTGGTTCATCTAACAACAGAATATCAGGCTCTTGAAGTAACAAACGGCAAAGGGCAACGCGACGGCGTTCTCCCCCAGACAAAACCGCAACGTTAGCATCTCCTTCGGGACAACGTAGAGCATCCATTGCTCTTTCAAGCTTTGTGTCGATATTCCAAGCATCAAACTGATCAATTTTCTCTTGAAGTTTAGCTTGTTGCTCCATTAGCTTATCCATCCGATCTGGATTTTCGTAAACTTCGGGCAATTCGTAGCTTTTATTTATTTCATTATACTGGTTCAGTACATCAATTACTTCCTGAACACCCTCTTGAACTATCTCTTTAACAGTCTTTGAATCATCAAGCTTAGGTTCTTGTTCAAGATAACCTACAGTATATCCTGGCGAAAAAACAACTTCTCCCTGATATGATTTCTCAATTCCGGCAATAATTTTAAGAAGAGTCGATTTACCCGAACCATTCAAACCAATAATACCAATTTTTGCACCCAAGAAAAAAGACAGCGAAATATCTTTTATTACTTGTTTTTGTGGAGGGTAAGTCTTATTTACCTTATACATCGAAAAAATAATCTGCTTATCGTCACTCATCTTCAATAATTTAAATAAATTCAAAATAGAAAAAGTTCGCAATTAACCTTTGGCAAAAATATAATTAAAAAAAACAAAAACTGTTGGTTTCGTCTATTTACATTTAAGTTCAATGTCATTACTTTTGTATAAAAAATCAAACCATTTTTTCTTATATCATAAAACCATGGTTAACAAAAGGAAAATACTTATTGTTGATGATAATGCAGGAAATAGACTTCTTCTACAATACAATTTAGAAGGGTATTTTGATGTTGATTTTGCCTGCAATGGTTGTTCTGCTGTTGACAAATTTTCAACAAATAATTACGATTTGATTTTGATGGATGTTCATATGCCCGAAATGGATGGCATAGAAGCAACCCTAAAGATCAGAGCATTAGAAGAAGGCAAAACAAGAACGCCAATTTTTGGAATAACCTCAAATATGTTCAAAGATCAAAAGAATACATGTATTGAAGCAGGTATGGACGATTATATCATGAAGCCTATCCATGCAAAAGCTTTGGTTGAACACATCAGAAACTATCTCAACTCTGCACTTTATTCTTACTAGCAGGCGAGCATACTACTATTCTGCAAAAAAAGATCCAAATCTAAACTCACGCTCTTTAAACAAGGATTAACCAAAATAAAAAAGGTTGGCCAAAATTGGTCAACCTTACTATCGAAATCATAAAATGATTATTCTTTAGTTTCTTCAATTGCAGTATCATCAACAGAATCTTCTACAACTGGTTTGGTAGCAACTGGTGCATCAGTCTTTTTCTTAGCACTACTTCTGCGACGACGAGAAGAAACTTTCTTTTCTTCTTTAGCAGCCAACATGTTTTCGTTGAAATCTACCAATTCAATAATACACATTTCAGCATCATCACCCTGACGGTTACCCAACTTTAAAATACGGGTATACCCTCCTGGACGATCAGCAATTTTAGGTGAAATTTCACGGAAAAGTTCTGAAACTGCTGTTTTGCTTTTTAGATAACTAAATACAACCCTACGGTTATTTGTACTGTCATCTTTTGCTTTAGTAATCAAAGGTTCTGCATACATTTTTAGAGCCTTTGCCTTAGCAACTGTTGTTGAAATCCTCTTATGCAGAAAGAGCGAGCATGCTAAATTCGAAAGCAAAGCTTTACGATGAGCGCTTTTTCTGCCCAGGTGATTAAATTTCTTATTATGTCTCATCGTTATCCTATTCCTTGTCTAGTTTATACTTACTAATATCCATCCCGAAATTCAAATTCATTGCAGCGAGCAAATCATCGAGTTCTGTAAGCGACTTTTTACCAAAGTTACGGAACTTAAGCAAGTCGTTTCTGTTGTACTGAACCAATTCGCCTAAAGTTTCAACATCAGCTGCTTTCAAACAATTAAGTGCACGAACCGAAAGATCCATATCAACTAACTTTGTTTTAAGCATTTGTCTCATGTGAAGGATTTCTTCATCAAACTCTTCGTTTGCAAATTTTTCGTCAGAATCAAGAGTAATCTTTTCATCAGAAAAAAGCATGAAGTGATAAATCAAGATTTTTGCAGCTTCTTTCAAAGCTTCTTTTGGGTGAATTGATCCATCGGTAAGGATTTCAATGAGGAGCTTTTCATAGTCTGTTTTTTGCTCAACACGGAAATTCTCAACAGAAAATTTCACATTTTTAATAGGAGTGTAAATTGAGTCGATTGGAATAACCCCAATTTCGTCTTCAGCTGGTTTATTTTCTGAAGCAGGAATATAACCACGGCCTTTGTTGATGGAAAATTCCATCTGAAGCTTAACAGCAGGCTCCATTTCGCAAATTACAAGTTCGGGGTTAAGAACACTGAACCCAGTCATAAACTTGTTAAGATCACCAGCTGTGAATTTTTCTTGCCCAGTAATAGTAATCGAAACTTTTTCGCTATCGAAATCTTCAATTTCCTTTTTTAACCTGATTTGTTTCAGGTTAAGGATAATTTCGGTAACGTCCTGGATTACACCTTTAATAGTGGCAAATTCATGCTCTACACCCTCAATTTTGATAGTAGTTATTGCATAACCTTCTAAAGATGATAATAAAATCCTTCTTAAGGCATTACCAATAGTAATACCGTAACCAGGTTCGAGCGGACGGAATTCAAATTTACCTAATTTCTCATCCGATTCGAGCATTATCACTTTATCGGGTTTTTGAAAAGCTAATATTGCCATAGTTAATTTTTAAATTGATTATTTCGAATACAACTCTACAATCAGCTGTTCTTTGATGTTTTCAGGAATTTCTTCGCGTTCTGGCAAATTCAAGAATTTACCTGTCATTGAAGAATCATCCCATTCTAACCAAGCACACTTAGTGTACCTTCTTGAAGTCAAAGATTCAGTAATTACTTCGAGTGATTTTGATTTTTCACGAACACCTACAACGTCACCGGCACTTAATAAACTTGAAGGAATATTACATATTTGTCCGTTAACAGTGATATGTTTGTGAGAAACTAACTGACGAGCAGCAGAACGTGATGGGGCAATTCCCAAACGAAATACTACATTATCGAGTCTCGATTCTAGTAATTTCAATAAAACTTCACCAGTAATACCTTTAGAACGGTGTGCTTTATCGAAAAGCCTGCGGAACTGACGTTCCAATACACCATAAGTGTATTTTACTTTTTGCTTTTCTTTTAACTGAGTTCCGTATTCAGAGACCTTACGGCGACGACGCGCCTGACCATGGAACCCTGGAGGGAAATTTTTTCTTTCCAATACCTTATCAGGTCCATAGATAGGCTCGCCAAATTTTCTGGCTACCTTTGACTTTGGTCCAATATATCTTGCCATCTTTTACCTTTTAAATGTCAATAAATTAAACACGTCTTCTTTTGGCAGGCCTACAACCATTATGTGGTAGTGGAGTTACATCAACAATTTCTGTAACCTGAATACCAATACTGGCGATTGCTCTGATCGCAGATTCGCGACCATTACCTGGGCCTTTCACATATACTTTTACTTTCCGTAAACCAAGGTCGTATGCAGTTTTTGCACATTCTTCAGCAGCAGTTTGAGCAGCATAAGGAGTGTTCTTTTTTGAACCTCTAAATCCTTTTTTACCAGCTGAAGACCAAGATATTATCTCGCCATTGTCATTTGCCAATGAAACAATAATGTTATTGAACGACGAATGAATGTGAGCTTGTCCTGTAGGCTCAACCTTAACGACTCTTTTTCTTGAAGTAGTTCCTGACTTTTTTGCCATAATCTATCACCTATTATTTAGTCGCTTTCTTTTTATTTGCAACAGTTTTACGTTTACCTTTACGAGTACGGGCATTGTTCTTAGTACTTTGTCCGCGTACAGGCAATCCAATACGATGGCGGATTCCACGGTAGCAACCGATATCCATCAATCGTTTAATATTAAGCTGTGTTTCAGAACGCAATTCACCTTCTACTTTCATAGTGGAGCCAATAACTGTACGAATTGCTTGAAACATGTCATCAGTCCAATCTTGAACTTTAACATTTTTATCAACTCCAGCTTCGGCAAGAATTTTTTGCGAACTGCTACGTCCTATTCCATATATATAAGTCAAAGCTATTTCTCCACGCTTATTATTTGGAATATCTACACCAACTATACGAGCCATAGAATTATTATTACTTGTTATTTTACAATTAACCCTGACGTTGTTTGAACTTAGGATTCTTTTTATTAATCACGTACAAACG
>CAZRXT010000131.1:0-3384 GCA_964604035.1 uncultured Prolixibacteraceae bacterium
AAAACGCCGTCAATACTGCGAAGCATTTCGCCCAGCAAATAGTTCTTTACCACATCAAGCTCATCATCGCCAACTAAATCATTCTGAAGTTTCTCTATTTCGAAATAAATTTCGGTCAAGGCATCGGAGCAAACTTCGGTGCCAACCTCTGTAACTATGGCAAAATAAGATGCATGTGGAAAGGTGAAAATTGCAGACCCAATTCCGTAGGTATAACCTTTGTCTTCGCGGATATTCGTCATTAAGCGCGAACCAAAGTACCCGCCCAAAATTGTCGACAGAATATTTAACCCATGAAAATCGGGGTGATCGCGGTTTACAACCAGTTTTCCAATACGTATTGCCGACTGCAAAGCATCGTCCTTATCAACAAAGTGAGCCTGCTCTTTTGCAGGTACAATTGGAAATGAAGCAACCGTTTCGCGAGCAGCCAATCCTTCTTCCCCGCCAAAATAGAATTCCAATTGTTCTTTCATTTCGTCGGAATAATTCCCGGCAATAAGTATTTTGCACTCGCTCAGCCTATAGTTCTCGGCATGAAATTGAACTAGCTGTTCGCGGGTAAGCTTATCGTAATCGGAAGCTGTATTTGTATTGGCATAAGGGTGGTTTTCGCCAAAAAGCACCTGCGAAAATTTCTTCTGCGCCAACATTTTCACCTTGCTATTTTCGACAATAAACCACTGTTTCTTTTTAGCAATCTGTGTTTTGACCTCTTTGGCCGGGAATGTTGGGTGCTTAATTACATCGGCTGTAACTTTCAATATTTCGTCAAAATACTTATTGAGAGTAAGGATACTAACGTAGCCATGTTGCTGGTCGGCCGAGAGTTGCAAGTAAGCCCCCCTGAAATCGAAAGCCTCGGCAATTTGTTGTGCCGAATAGTTTTTTGAACCTTGGTTCATATACGCATTGGTTAGCCCCGCAACCAAATTGGAAGCTTGAAACCACGAACCTGCATTAAACATGAAATCGATCTTTACAAGATCTTGTGTACCTGCTTTTATCCCCCAAACTTTGGCCCCATTTCTGAGCGTCCAGGTTTCGGGCGAAAGGAAATCTATTTTTGAAATATCGTTAACAAGCGGCGAAATCTTCCGGTCTATCATTTGCTTTTCTTTTTGTAATAAAGGGTTGAACAATTTTCGCGGGTGAAAAGCCGGTTGGCCAAATCGCGAAGTTTTTCGGGGGTAACCTTTCGGTAATTATCGCCCTGAGTGTTAATAAGCGAAGCATCGCCAAGTAGTTCAAAAGCGGCCAATGCCATGGCTTTATTCAGATACCCAATTTCGGAATAGATAAGGTTTGCCTCAACTTTGTTGATCACCTTTTGCAATTCAACTGCATCGACAAGAGTATTTTTCATTTTATCGAGTTCATCCCAAATAGCTTTTTCGGCTTGTTCCATGGTCATGCCTTCAATCAGTTTACCGGCAACAGAGAACAACCCTGGATCAACATCGCCTGAGATGTAAGCATCCAATTCGCTAAAAAGTCCATCTTCAACAATGAGCTTACGGTAAAGTCGCGATGAGTTGCCGCTCGACAGGATGTCCGACAACAAATCGGTGGCATAGTAATCGTCGCCCAGCTTTCGGTCCATGTGAAACGACAAATAAATGGCATCGTAAGGAACGTCGCGCTCCACGGTTAATGAACGAAACTCGGTCTGAACAGGTTCGGCAGGAATATTTTTTTCGGGCACATCGCGACGGGGAATATCGCCAAACCACTTTTCGGCCAAGCAAAGAGCTTCATCGGCATCAACGTTTCCCGACACCACAAGCACCGCATTGTTAGGCGCATAGTGTTTGAAGAAAAACTCCTTCACATCGTTGAGCGTAGCATTCTGAATGTGCGAAATATCTTTGCCAATTGTGGGCCACGAATACGGATGAACCTTGTATGCAAGAGAGTTCATCAAAGGGTAAACATCGCCATAAGGCTGGTTCAGATAACGTTGCTTGAACTCTTCTACTACAACATTCCGCTGTACTTCGAGGCTTTTTTCGCTAAAATCCAACTCAAGCATCCTATCCGATTCGAGCCAGAAACCTGTTTCGATATTCGCCACCGGCACTGTTAAGTAATAGTTTGTTATATCGTTTGATGTAAAAGCATTGTTCTCGCCACCAACTTTTTGCAGCGGCGTATCGTAATCAGGAATATTTTTAGAACCTCCAAACATGAGATGCTCAAACAGATGCGCAAACCCTGTTTTTTCAGGATTTTCGTCGCGTGCACCCACATTGTAGATCACATTCACAGCAACCATTGGTGTTGATGTGTCGGTATGAACAATTACTTTCAAACCATTTTTCAACGTGTATTTTTGAAATTCAATCATTATAAAATCGAGATAAGATTAAGCAAGCAATTGAACCGCAACTGCCAACAAGCGTTCTTTATAAATTCAAACCAGCAATCCGGGTCATTGCAAAACGGTACTCTTCAATTAGGGTGTTCATTATTTGCTGTACCGATTTTATTTCGGTGATAAGAGAGGCCGATTGCCCAATTTCCAATTCGCCTTCGGAAAGATCGCCTTCAAACATTCCCTTCTTAGCCCTTCCTTTGCCCAGCAGTTCTTTCAGTTCGTCGACCGAAGCACCACGCATTTCGGCATCTTCAACCTTACGATAGAAATCGTTCTTGATTAAACGAACAGGGCCAATCTGCTTCAGCATAAGCTTTGTATCGCCTTCGCCGGTTTCAATAATCAGTTTTTTGAAAGCATCGCTTGCCGACGATTCAACAGAAGCGGCAAACAACGAACCTATCTGTACACCATTGGCACCCAAGGCCATGGCCGCAAGCATTTGTTGGCCTGTAGCTATTCCCCCAGCCGAAATAAGTGGCAACGAAGTAGCCTTTCTGACCGATGGAATAAGCGCCATTGTAGTTGTCTCCTCTTTACCATCGTGGCCACCAGCTTCAAAACCTTCGGCAACAATGGCATCGACGCCGGCCGCTTCCGACTTTTCGGCAAAAGCAGCACTCGAAACAAGGTGGGCAACGGTTATTCCATGGTCGTGCAAAAAGCCGGTCCACTTTTTGGGACTTCCGGCCGAGGTGAAGACAACTTTAACCCCTTCGTCAACAATGATGTCCATGATTTTTTCCTGTTCAGGATAAAACAGAGGAACATTCACTCCGAAAGGTTTTGAAGTTGCCGCTTTGGTTTTTTGGATATGTTCGCGCAAAACGTCGGGGTGCATAGAGCCTGCGCCAAGCAAACCTAACCCTCCGGCATTACTTACAGCAGAAGCCAAACGCCAGCCACTGCACCAAACCATTCCTCCTGCAACTATCGGGTATTCGATGGAAAACAGCGATTTAATTCTTTCCATAAAAATATTTTATGGCTGCAAAGATAGAAGATTG
>CAZRXT010000131.1:3484-6700 GCA_964604035.1 uncultured Prolixibacteraceae bacterium
CCTATCGATGCAGTTTTGGGAGTCCGCTCGTCAAACAACTCTTTGCCATATTCGCGGGCTTTGGCCATAAACTCGTTGCTCACCACACAGTTTGAAAAATCATTGAGAACCAGAAAATTTTCTTTCGATTTAAGGTACTCAAGCTTTGCCGAATTGAGAACTGCCAAAGTGGCTTCAACTGTTTTGCATTGCGAATAGTCGCAATACATAACTTTCTTTCCTTTGTGATAAATATACGATACACTCATTTTTATAAAAGTTTTTTTGATCTCAAATGACAAAATTACCAAAAAAGGGTTGCTTGTTGCTTGCAGTTTTGAAGTCACAAATATCGTTTACACATTAAAATTGTGCCTTGTTTCTTTCAGAAAGAAAAATCAACTTCACAAAAATGAAACTGAACTTTTTTAACTTATAATCTCATTACAAGCATGCTAAACATCCATTCGAAGTCCTACCGCTCTCTCACAATAAAAAACTTTAAAAAAAAAATCGAACTACGTGTTTTACGGAAAATAAACCTGAAATGACAATATTCTTTTGATAAAATACATTTTAACATCTGACTATAAGAAATATAGACCAATAAAAATAAGTATTGATTTTCTTTAGTTTAGATTTCTTAATCCTAAAAAAAAGTAATTGTTTTGCATTTAAATTTAAATCGAAATTATGAGCGGATTTTTTGGGACAACTGCAGATTTTGACTGCATTGGTGATGTTTTTTATGGAACAGATTACCATTCTCATTTGGGCACAAAAAGAGCAGGAGTATCGGTCTATTCAAATCAAAAAGGTTATCAACGGGCAATTCACAGTTTAGAAGATGGAAATTTCAGAAACAAATTTGAGAAAGACATCGTTGATTTTGAAGGCAAAAGTGGAATCGGGATTATAAGCGATACCGAAGCACAACCTCTTGTAATTTACTCTCATCTGGGCAAATTTTCGCTCTGTACCGTTTCTAAAATCAACAATGTAAACGAACTAGCCGAACACTTTTTATCTCAGAACAAAATTTTTTCAGAAACAAGTCAGGGTGGGTTCAACCCAACAGAAGTGATTGCAATGCTTATTTGCGAGAAAGAATCTTTTGTTGAAGGAATCGAAAACGTTTACAATTCGATAAAAGGTTCATGTTCAATACTTATTTTGCACGAAGACAGAATAATTGCTGCACGCGACAAAATGGGCAGAACCCCAATCATCATAGGTAAAAAAGATGGGGCATTTTGTGTCGCTTCCGAAACATGCTCCTTTTCAAACCTCGATTACGAAATTGAAAAGTATATTGGACCGGCAGAAGTTGTTGAAATCCGTGCCAATGGCTATTCAGTGCTTCGCCAGGCAAATAAGGAGATGCAGGTTTGTTCATTCCTTTGGGTTTATTATGGTTATCCACCATCGTTCTACGAAAATATTAATGTCGACGTATCGAGATATAACTGCGGCGCTAAACTTGCCGAGAAAGATGATATTAAAGCTGATTTTGTTGCCGGAATCCCAGATTCGGGCGTTGGCCATGCAATTGGTTACAGCAACGCTGCCAACATTCCGCACATGCGCCCTTACGCCAAATACACCCCAACATGGCCACGTAGCTTTATGCCTCAAAACCAGAAAATGCGCGACCTTGTTGCCAAAATGAAACTGCTTCCAAATAACGCGCTCATTAAAGATAAAGTTGGAATTTTTCTCGACGACTCTATTGTAAGAGGCACGCAGCTAAAAGATAACGTTAAAGATTTACACGCTGCCGGAATCAAGGAAGTGCACATGCGCGTTGCTTGTCCTCCGCTTATTTACCCATGCGAGTACCTTAACTTTAGCCGCTCAAGAACCACATTGGAACTCGCAACTCGCAAAGCAATTATGAAACTTGAAGGCAAGGAAGATGTCGACTTTGCAAAATATGCCGATACTAATACTCAGGAATATGCAAATATGGTTGAGCAGATCAGAAAAGACCTTGACCTGACCTCCCTGAAATTCCAGGAACTTAGCGATCTGGTTGAAGCAATTGGGCTTCCAAAAGAAAAGCTTTGTACCCACTGCTGGGACGGGTCGAGCCACTTTTAATTGGAACAACAATCTCAGGAATTAGAAACAATTCCCGAAGTCAAATATTTTAAAACGATCATTTTCAGAAGCTGACAGTTCAGCCAAAAGAGAATGATCGTTTTCTTTTTTGTCGCCATATCAATTACCTTTGTAACCAATGAATAATCAAGCAAGAAATAAACCCGAATTGCTGCTCCCGGTTGGGAACGTCGAATCGTTTTACGCCGCACTCGATGGTGGCGCCGATGCCATTTACCTTGGATTGAAAAACTTTAACGCCCGCAACCGTGCCATGAACTTTACCGCCTGGCAAGTGGCTGCAATGGTGAGAGATGCCCGTAAACAAAAGGTAAAAAGCTACATTACGCTGAACACCGTAATCCGCAATTTCGAACTTCCCGATTTGATCAATACCCTTTCCCAGATTCGCCAAATTAGGCCCGATGCAGTGATTGTGCAGGATTTGGGAGTGCTCTACCTGATCAAAAAGTTCTTTCCAGAACTCACAGTTCATGCCAGCACGCAAATGGCAATACACAACTCAATTGGGGTTGAATATGCCCACCAACAAGACATTGAACGGGTAGTTTTAGCCCGCGAACTTACCCTGCCCGAACTGAAAGAGATTACATCGAAAAGCAAAACCGAAATCGAGCTTTTTGTGCATGGCGCATTGTGCTATTCATTTTCGGGGATGTGCCTTTTCAGCAGCTACCTTGGCGGGGCAAGTGCCAACCGCGGGGGCTGTACCCAGCCATGCCGCCGAATTTATTCGCAGAAAAAAGAAGATTCAAAAGAGAACAAATACTTCTTCAGCCTAAAAGATAACCAGTTGATTGACTATCTGGCCGAGCTGAAAGAGATGAAGATAGACTCGCTGAAAATTGAAGGCCGACTGAAACCGGGCGAGTACGTTCACCGCGTGGCAAAAGCTTACCGAATGGCCCTCGACAACCATGAGAAAACCGAAGAGGCAAAAGCAATACTTGCCAACGACCTTGGGCGCGAAAAGACCAGCTATTTCATTGGCCGCAACGTGGCCGATGCCATTACCCAGGCCGCTACAACCGGCATTCTTATTGGGAAAGTAATTAAATCGACCGAGGGGAAGATAACATTCGATAGCAACATTGAACTTGAAAACGGCTGCCGCCT
>CAZRXT010000132.1:0-6672 GCA_964604035.1 uncultured Prolixibacteraceae bacterium
ACGAGGAGAGGGTCGATTATCCGCTTCGGAAAGAAAACGGCTCGATGCAGGAATCCATTACTTGTTACCGTACGCTTGAAAGAGTGGAGCTTCCCATCCCGCTGGGAAAACACACTACACAGCGTTATTCGCTGGTTGAGGTAAAGCCCGAAACCGGACGGATGCATCAAATCCGACGCCATTTCGACCACCTTCGCCATCCCATTATTGGCGATCGCCCGTGGGGCTGCAACAAACAAAACCGTCTTTTCCTCGAGCGTTGGAACATGGGAACGATGATGCTTCATGCCCAATCCATTCGTTTTCAGCATCCCGTTTCCAAACAAGAGGTTGTTATTCAAGCAGAGCTTCACCCTGAATTCAAGCGCACCATCTCATTCCTGGAATTTCAGAAAGAGTTTGTTTAGTGTTGCCCTCCTCCTCGTTTGAGTGTAGCGGAAACGAGGGGTTTGTCGAAAGTCGTCTGTGACGACACTCTAATCACGCGGAGCGTGAACAGAAGATCAGCCTAAGCTAACAGAAAAGACCAATCCATCACACCGTTAGACAAAACTTGCTATATTTAAAAGCAAAAATGTCATCGGAAAACTATATTATTCACGACCAACATGCTGTGCATTTCCTTACGTTTACCGTCATCGATTGGATAGATATTTTTACAAGGGCAAGCTACAAAATAGAAATTGCCAACGCACTTGAGTATTGCCAAAAGAAAAAAGGGTTACGTTTGTTTGCTTGGTGTTTAATGACCAATCATTTACATTTGGTCTGTCAAACAACCGAGCCCCATACGTTAAGCGAATTTGTGCGTGATTTCAAGAAACATACGGCCAAAACCATCCTAAAAAAGATTTGGGACGAGCCAGAGAGCCGCCGTAGCTGGATACTTGAAGCATTGCGCGAAGCTGGCAGATACGATAACCGTATCACCAATTACAAATTCTGGCAAGAAGGTTGCCACCCAATACAATTGCACAACAACGAGATGATAGACCAACGGATAAACTACGTACATGAAAATCCGGTAAGAGCAATGATTGTGGAAAGGGCAGAAGTTAACCTTTTCAGTTCAGCAAAAAACTATGCATCTTTGGGAGGTGTGATAGAGGTTGAAGTAATTTAATTAGTTGGGTTGTTTCCCGCTTCGCGTGATTGGGTGTCGTCACAGACGACTGCAGTCAATCCCTCGTTGCGCAAGCTAAACGAGGGGAAGTAGGTACAGCTGTGTTTAGGCGGCGATTGCATAACCAAAGGAAACTATTGGATACCCGATTTTGTTCTGGTTGCTGAAAGAACAGATGCATTAGGTGAAAAATATTTAGAAGCGATTATCGTCGATGCCAAGCTTTCCGGTTCTACGGGTTGGACACCTAATCAAAATGCAGCCAGAAGCATGAGCGACTGGACAGTTAAATCTATTAATGAAAATGCTTTGATTAAAGGAGATCAGGTAGAAGGTTTTGATTTATCAGCTAAGGTTGTTAAAAAAGGTGATTTTATTAAGATTTATAACGAAAGTGGTATAATAAAAACAAAATGAGATGGAATTTAATAAAGAAATTTTTGAAGAATTAAAGCCATTATTTATGGGCAAAGGTTTAACTGATTCAAAATATTTTGCGGGTTATGGCGGGTTGGAATATTATAAAAATGAGGGGGATAATATTCATTGGACAAGATTGTCATTTTCCTTAATAAATAATGCTTTTGTCCAAACCAATTCATTTATTTCATTTCATTCTGTCACGAATATTTTGGGACAATTCGTATCAATTAAAACTGATTTTATTGAAGAGATAGTGAAGAACCATTATATAAAAAAAGAGTGGCCCAAATTAATGGACGATTTATGCGTATTGCCGTTAAAAACTAAGGCTGATATTGAAAGATTTAAATCGAATATTTCAGAGCATGTCGATCAATTTATCCTTCCCTTTTTTAATAAAATCCCCAACCTACAAGCAGTAAACGATGAGATACTTAATAAGGTTCCACAAAACGAATACACAAATTACATTCCTGGAAAAACAAATTTCAAAGTTTTAATTATCATGAAACTTTGTGGAAACCCCAAATATGAAGAATTCAAAAACTGGGCACAGGAAACATACAAGAAGGCATTGGAAATCGATGCGAAAAAATATAGCGCAGATTATCAAAACTTACATTCGCTAATCCATTATCTGGATAATGAACATCAAACAGCCTTCCTGCCCCTCGCTTGAGCGCAGCGGAAACGAGGGGTTCATCGAAAGTCGTCTGCAACGACACCTTAATCACGCGGAGCGTGAACGGTTCTAAGAATCAACCACATTGGCTCTGCCGATCTTCGATTCATAAAAATCCAGTAAGGGCAATGATTGTTGAAGAGGCAGAAGATTACCTTTTCAGTTCAGCAAAGAACTATGCATTTTGGGAGGTGTGATAGGGGTTGAAGTAATACAGTAGCTTGCTTTAGCTCATGCTTTGATTCCCGCTCCGCGTGATTAGGGTGTTACCGCCTTTAGCGGCACAGGCAGTCAAAGACGACAGTTCGAAAACCCCTCGTTGCGCAAGCTAAACGAGGAGGAGAACGACGGGCTAGCGATTCGAGCAAATTCTTCAAGTTGCCTTTTATATGATTTTCAGTTCTTATGTCGTTTATTACTAATGTATAGTGCATTTATTGATTAAGCACTCATTTAGTATTAATCTTTAAAACAGTTGAGATGAAACGATGTACAAAATGCATTCTGCCCGAGACATATCCGGGCATAGCGTTCGATGAAAATGGTATCTGCAACCGGTGCCACGAGTGGGAAACAAATTATGGAAGCATTGATTATGCCCGGTTAAAGGGTGAACTTGATCGGCTGATCGACCTCAAAAAACAGGAAGCCCACAGTCACGGGTTGCCTTACGATGTGATTGTTCCAATAAGTGGAGGAAAGGACAGCGCCTACGCGCTTTATATTATGAAAGAGCTTTACGGTTGCCGGGTGCTCGCACTAAATTACAACAACACCATGCAAAGCGAGCTTGCCTACCAGAACCTGATCAACCTGGTCGATACGTTCGATGTCGATTTCAAGATGATTACAATCCAGCCTTCGCTCCTCAAAAGGGCTTTTAATGCCGCGATGAAGAAGTTGGGCGAGTTTTGTCTGGTATGCAATTGCACCGGATATTGGATACTCTTAAGTTTTCTGTCCGATCAGTTTTCGAAATATGGTTACATCCCTCTGATTGTGGGAGGCTGGAACCGCATGATCGAATACGATCCACAGATTAACACCCTCAACTTTGCAACGTACCGAAAGCTGCTTGAAGATAGCGGTTTGATTGGCGAGTTTTCGCAAACACTCAGCAAGGACGTTCTTGATGGACTGACCCTTCAGCGCGATGTGCGGCAGGAAAACTCGG
This sequence comes from uncultured Prolixibacteraceae bacterium, assembly GCA_964604035.1. Taxonomy (GTDB): domain Bacteria; phylum Bacteroidota; class Bacteroidia; order Bacteroidales; family Prolixibacteraceae; genus CAYMTR01. The sequence continues at coordinate 3,403 of CAZRXT010000132.1, forward strand.
GAGGCTTCATTCAATTGCCCGATTACTGGGAATGGAACCATGCCGAAATGCTCCGTATTTTAAAGGAGAAAGGCTGGCAACCGATGAAGGATAAAGATACCCATTTCGATTGTTGGGCCAGTCCGTTTGCCGATCGGCTCGAAGTGTTGAAGTATGGGTTGAACCAGAAAAGCACCATAGCCGCAACAATGGTCAGGGCAGGAATGCTGAACCGCGACAAAACGATTATTGCTGAAGAACTTTCGCTTTACGAACCCGAAGACGAGCAACTGGCCGAACGTTTTGCCCGTCACATCGGGCTTTCTGTGTCCGAGTTTGAAACCCTGAAATTGAAGCTTAAAAAATGAGCCCTGAAATTATAGCATTCCTTTTAAAAAGGGATCATCGTCAAAAAAAACAGGAAGAGAGAGCAAAAAAAGCGCTCCGTTCCTTTCAAAAAATGGGGCGTACCAGTGGTTGGTACCAAACATTTTTGAATAAAAGCGGTTGTAAGGTTTCAGACATCCGATTGGTAAGCGATTTCACGAAACATGTTCCGTTGCTTTCAAAAGAGTCGGTATTCAACAAGAATCCTTTCATCGAACTGGCAAGGTGCAATCTGCGTGAAATTCAATCGGTCATGCTTAGTTCAGGCCAGTCGGGCAATTTTTCAACAGGAATTATTACCCGGCGTGAAAACCGAAAACTGGCTGTTCGGACAGATCTTTTTCTCAACATCTTTTTCGGGATCAAAAAAAGGGAAGCACTGGTCATCAACGCCTCTGCAATGGGGGTGCGGGTCTTCACGCACCACACTTGTTGCGACACAGGGCCACGCTCCGATATTGTGGTAACGCTGCTAAAAGAGGTTTCGCCCTCATTTCCCAAAACAATCATTTCAGCCGATCCTCATTTGATCAAGCAAATTGTTGAGGAGGCGATTGTTGCAGGCGTTGACTGGTCGAAACTGAAAGTTTGGTTCATTTCGGGTGGCGATTGGTTTCCCGAAACGTTGCGCGGATATATTCACTCCCTAACCGGTAAAAGCGCCCTTATTCCTGAAAATGGGTTTTGGCTTGCTATTTACGGATTGACGGAGCTGGGGTATCCGCTCTTTTTTGAAACGGCGCAACTGGCTGCTCTTCGTGGTGAATTCTATTCACACAAGGATTTAATTTCGGTACGGTTTTCGTTTCAACAGGGCCGTAGTACAACCCCTTTTTTGTTTAACCTCCTGCAACCGTCGTTTTATCTCGAACAGGTGAACGATGAAGGCAATGTACCCGAACTGGTTTTTACCACCCTCGATCCGTCGTGCGCCATTCCGCTTATCAGGTATAATACGCACGATGTTGGGGAACTGCTCGACCCTGATGTTTTTGAACCTTCAGAATTTAAGTTGCCGATGGTGGCTTTCTGGGGAAGAAACCAGAACTGGCTCGGCTCAACCTCAACAAAGGTGTTGATTACCGATATCAAAGAGTTGCTTTTCGCCGACTACTCGTTGAATGCAAAGATTACAGGGTTTTTCACACTGCAAAACAACAGCGGGAAAGCTGCACTCTCCATTCAGTTAAAGAGAGGGGAAATTGCCACACCGCAAGAAGAAGATCGGTTTATTGAGTTGGTCAATCAGTTTTACCCTGACGAGATGATGGTCACCTTTGAAAAATTCCATCGGTTTGACCAACAGATGGAACTCGATTTTGAGCGAAAGTTTAACCACTTAAAAGAAACCCATCATGGATAAAATCGAGATTAGAAATGTGGTAACCCTCGACGATTTACACAGGGTTTACCGTTTGACACACGATTCGTATGTCGCTGCAGGGCTATGCCCGAAACAATCTCACCAAATGATCATCCACCACCCCGACCAAGATGTTTTGCCCGAGACAACCATCTATCTTGTCGAAATAAACAGGGAACTGGTTGGAACTGTTACTTTTACCGTCGACAGTGTGTTTGGGTTGATGGTCGATCATGGGTTTAAGGAACAGATTGACAAATACCGTAGGTTTTACGGGAGGATTGCTTCATTTTGGCGTTTGGCCATTTCGCCATCCTATCACAACGACACGCGGATAATCAGGCTTCTGCTGGGGATTATTGCAAGCACTTTACTGAAGAATCAGGTCCCGGTTTGTTTCTTCACCTTCAGTCCCGAACATGCCCGCATATACGAAAAGCTGGTCAATACCGAGGTTGTATGCCGCGGAGTAGATTCAAACGAACTGATCGACCCGAAACATGCCGAAGTGGTTCTGATGAAAGTCTACCCCGATAAGATTCCGGATAAATGGTTTTCAATTATCGGCGAAGAGATAATGGTATAATTGCCCGTTTCAGACCTGATAGGTTCAATGCCTGTCAGGTCTATTTAAAAGTCGCGGCAATTCAAGTCGTTACATTTATTATCGCTGTCGCCAGATTGTATCTGGTGGTTTAGCCGCAGGCTTGGGGTGTGTGCAGTACTCAAACCGATAACATTAGTGGCTATGTTTTAGAAGTTAGCTGCATTTTTTTGTTGACCAGTTTTGTGTATTAAAGTTATAGGTTTTATTATTTTGATTTAGCATTGAAAATTAATGTTTTAAGTTTGGAAATATTGTTAATTGCCAAATCGATAACCAATACCTGATTCTGTATTAAGTAATTCAGGTTTTGTAGGGTTGTCTTCAATTTTTTTACGTAATTGGGCTATAAATACTCTTAAATATTGAGTTTGCTCGGTATATCCCATACCCCAAACTTCTTTTAAAATATATTGGTGGGTTAAAACTCTGCCCTCGTTTTTTGCCAATAATGCCAATAGCGAAAATTCGGTAGAGGTGAGCTTAATTAGTTCATTGTTTTTGCGGGCAGTGTGGTTTGTCAAATCAATTGACAGAGAACCAAACTCCAAAACTGGGTTATCTGAAACACCTTGACTTTGACGGAGTACAACCCTTATGCGGGCAAGAAGTTCCCCTGTCCTGAATGGTTTTGTCAGATAATCGTTTGCTCCATTGTCAAGAGCTTTGATAATATCTTCTTCCGAATTACGGACCGATAATGTTGCAATATGTTTTCCCTTTTCAATTTATTCTATCTCAATTGTTTTAAGTTCTTTATTTATAGAATTGTAATTGTGTTCTTTGTTTCGCTTTTACGTTATACTTAATATCTTTGGCACTGATAAAGAGTTTTGATGCGTTTTAAAACGTGCAATTGGCTGAACGTTATGGGCGATTATAGAAAATTATTGCTGTTTGTTATTCTGTTTCTTTTTTCTGGTGTTTTGTTTGGGCA
>CAZRXT010000133.1:0-1954 GCA_964604035.1 uncultured Prolixibacteraceae bacterium
AACGCCATCCGATGATCGTGATAAGTGTCAATTTCGACCATACTGTTGAATTTTGCTTCATCGAGGCTGCCATCCCAAGCTAATTCGCCTTGGTTTGGTTCATAAACATTAGCCCCCAACTTACCTAGTTCAACAATTAAAGCGTTAATGCGGTCGGTCTCTTTAATCTTTAGCGTTTCCAGTCCGCTAAAAAGGAACGGCACACGTTTGCACACACACATTACTGCAAAAGTTTGCGCAATGTCGGGATTTTCAACAAAGTTTTGAATGTATTTCGAAGGCAGTTTTGCTCCAGTTTTTGTTAGCCTTACAGCTTTTCCTTCTTGAGTTGATTCAATTCCAAAATCTTCAAACCACTTCGCTTGGGCACAGTCGCCCTGAAGGCTATCGAGTTGAAGTCCTTCGAGCAAAACATCTGCCTCGTTGGCCAACACAGCAAGCTGATACCAATACGAAGCACCGCTCCAATCGGCCTCAACGGTAAACGGAATAGGCTTGTATTGTTGCTCCGGAATTGAAATTTTATTGCCTTCCCAAGTGTAGTTAATCCCATACTTCGCCATCAACTTCAGTGTCAGATCGATGTACGATGCCGATGTAATTTTATTTGTCAGCACCAATGTCAACCCATTTTCAATTGTAGGTGCAATCATCAGTAAAGCAGAAATATACTGGCTACTGATGCTCCCGTCGAGTTCAAGCCTCTTGCCTTTCAAATGCGAACCATAAATGCGTAGCGGAGGATAACCTTCGTTGTTGATATACTCGATGCGTGCACCCAGTTCGTTCAGGGCATCGACCAAAATCTTTATTGGCCGTTGCTGCATCCGCTCGCTGCCCGTTATATCCCATTTTCCAACAACTTTTGACAAGAAAGCGGTAAGAAACCGCATAGCAGTACCTGCATGGCCAATATCGAAACAATCGGTATTCGAGTTCAGCACCTGAGCCATTACTTGGGTATCGTCGCTATCCGAAAGATTTTCAACCGAATACGGACTATACGCCAACGCATTGATAATCAAAACCCGATTACTGATACTTTTCGAAGTTGGAAGGATGATTGTTCCTTCTAGTTTTTTTATTGATGATGATATGGTGTATTGCATCTGTTGAAAATTATGGAATTGAAGACTTCGTTTGCAACTTTAGGCTGTTCTTTAATGCTGAAAAAATCCCATTGCACAGCAAATGAATTAATTTAAACTAGAAGCATAAAAAACGGCTAAAAAATGACTTCTAATTCGCAGCATACTTAGTCCTTGGCAAATTGCTTATAGTTGAAGCGTTAATTTTAATTGACCACCAAGTCCCTGATTGACAATTTTCATTAAAGTTGAAAGTCTAATATCGGATGAGTTATTTTCAATTCTTGAAATGTATGATTTATTAGTGCCACATTTTTCAGCAAGTTCCTCTTGTGTCATGCCAAGTTTTGTTCTTGCCTCTTCAAGTAAAACTCCTAAATGGAACGCCTCAAATTGTTGTTCCCAAAGTTCACGTTTCGGTTGCCCTTTCTTACCATACTTTTTGTCAAGTATCTGATCTAATGTAGTGATATTACTATTTGTACTCATTTTGGTATTCCTCCATAATTTTTAAAGCTCTTTCTAATTCTTGTTTAGGTGTCTTTGGCGTCTTCTTTTGAAAACCGTTTCCAAGAACAACTAAATTTCCTTTGTCAAAGAAGGAGAAGATTCGATAAATCTGACTCCCGACTTCAACCCTAATTTCATAAAGACCCTTTGTTCCTTCAATATGCTTAAAATACTTCTCCGGAACCTGATGCGTTATCCTGATTAAGTTTAATGTCCACTCTATCTTCGCCTGCACATTATCATGCTGTTTTTCGTAGAAGTCGAGAAAATAGTTCTTATAAGCAATTACTTGTCGGGTTAAAGACATGGCGCAAAGTTAACTAATTAGACAACTATTTCCAAATTCCGATTTTTCT
>CAZRXT010000133.1:2054-6620 GCA_964604035.1 uncultured Prolixibacteraceae bacterium
TCTTTCACCACAAAGTATTCTTTTACCTCAACCGAGCGGCCAATCATCTCGTTCAACAGTTCGAAATCGATATTTTCGAGGTCGAAAGCAAGCAGTTCATCCCAATGTAACCTACTATGAATGAGTCCATGTTTCAGCATTTCGGCATAGCCCGAAAGGATATTGGCCTTGTCGAGGCTCTTTAAAAATCGAGAAGCAATAATCACCGTTTGAGGTTGATTGAACACCCCAATTTCGTTCTTCAGTTCGTTGAAATTGATGCCTGTTTTTCCACCAACAGAAGCGTCGACCTGAGAGAGCAACGTGGTTGGGATATTCACAAAATGCAATCCGCGCTTGAAACACGAAGCTGCAAATCCGCACAAATCGCTAAGCATTCCACCGCCAAGGTTAATGAGGAGCGACTTACGGTCGGCACCATTTTCTTCCAAAAAGTTCCAGACTTTCACCACCGAATCGAGGCTCTTATTGTCTTCGCCACTCGAAATTTCAAGAACCGGCAATTCTGAAAATAGCGGATATTGCTGCAATTGAGGCAAACAAAATTTCCGGGTATTTTCATCAACAACCATATAAACCTTACCACTAGGGTAGTTTGCTACTATTGAACCAAGTTCTTTTTCAAGATCGTTGGTTACCCGTATATCGTTTTCAAACATTGGAATACTCATTTTTTCCCTTATTTTTATGACTCCAAAAATAAAACAAATTGTTACTTAGTTGAAAGTTATTCAGAAATGGAATCATCAGACAATATTAAATTCAAATTTCAGATCAACAACAAAAGCCGATCGGCAAATATTTTCATCCTCTATATTATTAGTGGAGTGGTGTTTGCTGGTGCCGGGTTTTACTTTCTTGCAACTAGTATGAACGTACTATTGCTGGCAACCATCGTTCTTGCTATTGCTTATTTTATGATATTCAACAAACTAAAACCATTTTTTGTTGAATTGTTGGTGACCGATACCGAGTTGCAATTCAACTACTACTCGGTAGCATCGACCATGAGGAGTTATCAATCGATAGAATTTCCGCTGGAACAACTTGCTGGGTACGAACTGAAAAAAAGTTTTTTTGGGCTTCGGAAAATGCTAACCATATCGGTGACTTCAAAATATGGCATTGCCGATTATCCTCCAATAAGTGTGACTTTGTTGAACAAGAAAGAACTCTCGCAGATTTTCCGTGTACTCAAAGAGATTATAAACAGCTCAAAATAAACTGTCTGAAACATGCCCGACCTCCTCTACCAAATTGCCTTATCAATTTTCCCTCGAATTGGATCAGTAACATCGCGTAAACTGGTGGCTTACCTTGGAAGTGTGGAAACGGTTTTTAATGCTCCGTCAAAAACACTGAAAGAAGTTCCCGGCATTGGCAATGCGATGATTAAAAGCATTATCGATAACCGCGACGACATTTTAAAACGTGCTCAAAAAGAAGTCGATTTCATCAATAAATATCAGATAAAGACCTATTTCTACCTCGACAAAGAGTACCCTCGAAGACTTACCCAGTGCGAAGATGCCCCTGTTATTCTTTTCCAAAAGGGAAATGCAAATCTGAATCAATCGAAAATTATTAGCATAGTAGGAACCCGAAATTCAACCGATTATGGGCGTGAACTGACCAACGAGCTTGTTTCAGGACTTGCAACATCGGGCATTAATGTGCTTGTTGTAAGCGGACTAGCTTACGGGGTTGACATTGCCGCCCACAAAGCATCGTTGAAAAACAACATCCCGACGTTGGGCGTTGTTGGCCATGGCCTCGACAAAATATACCCGGCAGCACATGCCAATTTTGCCCGCGAAATGATTGCGGCCGGAGGCGGAATCCTTTCCGACTTTCCTTCAGAATCAAAAATTGACCCGGGGAATTTTCCTCGCCGAAACCGCATTGTTGCCGGAATTTCTGACTGCACAATTGTTATTGAATCCGCATCGAAAGGTGGGGCGCTGGTTACTGCCGACATTGCAAATTCGTACAACCGCGATGTTTTTGCTTACCCTGGACGAACAAACGACATCTATTCTGCCGGATGTAACGACCTGATTAAGCGGAACAAAGCAGCAATGATAGAATCGTCGACCGACCTGATTGAGTATATGGGATGGGAAGCCAACAGCCAACCTCAACAACAGGTTTTGCTAATCGACCTTTCGGAAGATGAACTTAGGGTTGTTGAATCTTTAAGGTCCAACGAGATTGGCACTTCCGACAGCATTTCGAGAGATTTATCGATGCCGGTGCAAACCGTTAATTCATTGTTGCTTAATCTCGAATTTAAAGGTATTTTGAAATCGCTTCCGGGAAACAGGTTTAAACTCAATTCCCGGGTTTAATTCATGCTGGACAAAAGCCCTCCATTTTGTGATTTTTCGTAAATTCAGGAAAATTTGAAAAGAAATTATCACTGTCTAACATTCAAAAAATACAGAGCAATGAAACGAATCGCTTTATTCTTAATCGTAATCCTAACCAGCCTCCTAACAAATGCGCAGCTAAAAGCTCCGGGCGTAAAGTGGAACGACACGTACAGCTTTGATAAAAGCAACGTTTTTAAAGTTTATTTCTACGCTAAGAACAACGAACTTATGCGTGAAATGGACTATAAAACCTATTATCAATCAGACGGGAAAGACTTTGACGTTCTGTTGGTCGACGACGGCCGTGGCAACAACACCGAAACCATATTCGACCTTAAAAATGAAGTGGCAATTCAGATTTTCAAATCGAAAAACGTTCCCTATATGCACAATGCTGGTCGGTTTAAATACCCTGAAGGCGATCAACTTAAGAAATTAGAAATTGTGCCAACCAGCGAAACCAAACAAATTTTGGGGTTCAACTGCAAAAAATACACCTATACTTACAAAAAGATTTTTGGCGAATGCTGGATTACCGAAGAGATTGACCTCTCGAACGACTATGGAATCTTTAGGGCCGCGAAGATGGCCGCCCTCCATAACACTCTTTCAGTTGGAGGCTTTGTAATGGAAATGACCACCGAAGATGCTAAAGGTGGAAAAACTGTAATGACAACTATCTCGCTGAAAAACAACGAAAAACACACAGCAAACTTTAAAGATGTTGAAATGGGAACAGCAATAAACAAAACAAATTACTTCATCTTTTAGCCTCACTTTTGTCCCGCATTTCTTTTTTGCAAAGGAAAAACTCGTTTCAAATGTCTTCCTTTTCGGGAATAGGTTGTTATTGGGTTGTTAATTGTAACTTATTGCATATTCAACAAAAGATAGTTTTCTAATTTTAGCACAAAAAATATTAAACCATGGTACACAAGATTTCAATCATTATTGTAATTGCATTTACTACGCTACTAACTTATGCTCAAAGTCCAACGGTATGGAGAGGCGGAGCAAACGGGATTTACCCCGATAAAAATCTCCTCCGTTCTTGGCCTGCAACAGGACCCGAAACAATTTGGGCATTCGAAGGACTTAGCGAAGGGCACTCGTCACCAGTATTTGCACTTGGCCATATCTTCATCTCCTCGATGATTGACAAAACAGGCTACATTACCGTTCTTTCTATGGATGGAAAAGAAGTCAAAAAATACGCTTATGGCGAGGAATATTACGAGAGTTTTCCCGGAAGCCGTTCTACACCAGTAGTTGTTGGCGACTTTCTGTATATCTATAGTGGCCATGGCGTTATTTATGCTTTCGAAGCTATGACAGGCACACTTCGCTGGAAAAAAGATCTATTGAAAGAGAGTGGTGCCGAAAACATTAGATGGGGCGTAACTGAAACGTTGGTTGTCGATGGCGATAAAATCTTCTGTTCGCCAGGTGGTACAGAAATGAACGTTGTTGCCCTAAACCGTAAAGATGGATCACTGATATGGAAAACTCCAGCTCTTGGCGAAGCCTCGGCTTACTGTACACCCGCTTTGATAAACCACAATTCTAAAAAAATATTGGTAACCATGATGGCAAAGCACATTATTGGTATTGACCCCGAAAGTGGTAAACTGCTTTGGAACTACGAACAGCCCAACCAATATGGTGTTCATGCCAATACCCCAATTTATTCCGACGGATATTTGGTTTGTACTAGCGGATATGGCAAAGGCACTGTTGGTCTGAAACTTTCGGCCGACGGAAACTCAGTTGAAAAAGTTTGGTTCAACGATAAATTCGATAACCGAATGGGTGGCGTGGTTTGTTTGAATGGCTATTTATACGGTTCGGGCGACAAAACCCGTGCATGGATGTGCCTTGACCTAAAAACCGGTACCGAAAAATGGGCTTCTTCTGAAGTTGCCAACGGTGTAGTCATTTCGTCCGACGAACTGCTTTTTATATACTCTGAGAAAGGCGAGCTTGCATTGGCTGAAGTTAACCCAAATGCATTCAAACTCCTTGGAAAAACCAAGGTCGAAAAAGGAACTGCTCAGCACTGGGCACACCCTGTTATCAATAATGGAATTCTATATGTAAGGCACGGCAATGCTCTTATTGCCTACAAAATCAAATAACGATGAAGGTTTATTTGTTCATTGCATTCTGCTTTCTGGGACTAATTGCGCAATCGCAA
>CAZRXT010000134.1:0-6611 GCA_964604035.1 uncultured Prolixibacteraceae bacterium
GCAATCATTAACGACTCAGCTTTTGTTCCTTCGGTTTTGTTTTCGGTTGTCTGGAACGATTCGTTTGGATCGTTCGAGAAACAATTGAGGTTCAAGCAGTCGTTCCAGTCGGCGCGGCCAATCAATGGTAATCCATGAGGTCCAAGATTATTGGTAACATGGTCAAACGAAACTGTAAGGTGATCAAACAATGTTCGGGCAACACTCATATCGTTATCGAAAGGAACCATCTCATCAAGAATGCTGAAATCGCCCGATTCTTTGATGTAACTGATAGTACCAAGTATTAGCCACATTGGGTCGTCATTAAATCCACCTCCAATATCGTTGTTGCCTTTTTTGGTAAGTGGCTGATATTGATGATAGCAACCTCCATCTTGAAATTGTGTTGAAGCAATATCAATGATTCTTTCGCGGGCACGTTCAGGAATTTGATGCACAAAACCAATTAAGTCTTGGTTTGAATCGCGGAATCCCATGCCACGTCCAATTCCACTTTCGAAGAACGAAGCAGAACGAGAGAAGCAGAAAGTAATCATACACTGGTACTGGTTCCAAATATTTACCATGCGATCGAGCCTTTCATCGCCCGATTTCACACTGTAAACACTCAACAAATCGTCCCAATATTTTTTCAATTCAGCAAATGCGGCATCAACTTTAGCAGCTGTATCAAATTTTGCAATTGTTGCCTTTGCTTTAGTTTTATTGATAACGCCTTTCGATTCCCATTTCTCATCTTCCTTGTTTTCAACGTATCCAAGCATGAAGATGAAGTCTTTAGACTCGCCGGGTTGCAATTCTACTTCAATATAATGCGATGCGATTGGAGACCAACCATGAGCTTCTGTCATTCGTGGCTGTCCTTCAATTACGGTTTGAGGTTCGTCGAAACCATTGTAGAGACCAAAGAAAGATTCCCGGTCGGTGTCGTAACCCTGAACAGGAGTGTTTACTGAGTAATATGCATAATGGTCGCGACGCTCTTTGTATTCAGTTTTGTGATAAATTACAGAGTCTTCAATTTCAACTTCGCCAGTAGAAAAATTTCGTTGGAAATTTTCCATATCAGCAGCAGCATTCCAAAGACACCACTCTGTAAAAGAAAACAATTTCAATTTTTTTGTCTCTTTTGAATTATTTGTAAGTGTCATTTTTTGAACTTCGGCCCAAGTTTTAAGCGGAACAAAAAACAAAACTTTAGCAGTCACTCCGTCTTTAACACCTTGAATAGAAGTGTAATTCATTCCATGACGACATTCATAGCTGTCGAGTTCGGTTTTGCAAGGTTTCCAACCCGGAGACCAGATGGTGTCGTTGTCTTTGATGTAGAAATAACGACCGCCACTATCCATTGGAACATTGTTGTAACGGTAACGAGTTATACGGCGGAATTTGGCGTCCTTATAAAAAGTGTAACCACCAGCAGTATTTGAAATTAAAGAGAAGAAATCTTCGTTGCCAAGGTAATTAATCCAAGGCCATGGTGTACGTGGATTATCAATTACATACTCCCTGTTTTTATCGTCGAAATGACCAAATTTCATTGTATTCTTATTTTTAGAGTTATATGATTCTTGTTAATTTAAATAGCTAATTCGTTAGCTCTTCTACTATTTAATTCGATTGTAATTTCATCCATTTTCTTTTGATTCAACGGATATAATGTCATTATTCCAGCACCAATAAGAGCAATAATTGTAGGAATCCAACTCATTAGCATTATTATTCCGGGAATAGCACCTTGAACTGCCACTGCGTCCTGTCCATTATAGTGGTAAGCAGCCAGAACAAATCCGATAATTGCACCAGCAATACCACCACCTAATTTTGTTGAAAAGGAACCTGCAGAATAAACAAGTCCGGTTGCTCTTCGTCCGTTTTTAAATTCAGAATAATCGGCTGCATCGCCAAGCATGGCAAAGAATAGGGTAGGCATGAAAGCAGCACCAAATTCCGATAAAACACCTAAGGTGAAAATAGGAATAGTACTTTGTGGCCCGCAGAAGTATAACATTGCATTTACTGCTCCTGAAAACAGGAATGCGTAAATAAATAATTTTCGTTTTCCAAGCATTTTTCCAAGCGGTGCCGTTGCCATTGCCCCTGCAATGGAGGCAAACATTAGCGCTACCATGTACGATCCAGCTAAAAGTTGGTTGTGCAGGTAATGCGAGAAATAAATTACGGTTATTCCTTGTTTAATGGAATTGTAAATTTGGAAAACCAAACCAATAATTAGCAGAATAACCCAAGGACGGTTAGCAATTAGGTCTTTGAAATCCTTTCCTAAATTACTTTGCTGCGAATTAAGTGGTTTTACCCGTTCTTTGGTGGTATAAAAGGTTACAAACAAAGCAAGCGAGAGCAATATGGACATTAAATAAATGGAGTTGCTGTAGCCACGTTTTTGATCGATGATTTTAATTTTTGCTGGTGCCACGTTTTCTTCTCCCGATACAATGAAAGAATAATCTTTATTGGCTTCCATGGAAAAGCTTTTTCCGTTAGTAGGTTTATCGTTGGTGTTTAAGGCAGCATCTTCCCAAACGAAAGTGGCAATACCATCTTTGGTATTGATGTTTACATTTTTAACATCCTGGGTAGTTGATACGGTTACTTCGTATTTTTTGTCTTCGAGTTTGTCTACATTAATTGTTGGGTTAATGTTTCCGAAATACGCAACCAACAATAACAATGCGCCTTGAACCAGCATGCCGCCAGTAAATGCTCCCACCATTCGGTACGCCCCTAAGCTGGTTCGTTCCTTGTCGTCGCCTGTCATTACGGCCATTAAAGCACCGTAAGGAATGTTGTTGGCAGTATAAACAAGGGTGAAAATAATGTAGGTGGTATATGCATAAATCAATTTGCCTGTAGGGCTCAAATTCGGGCCAGTAAATAACAGGGAAAGAATTACCCCCATTGGAATAGCTGTCCAAAGAATCCATGGGCGGAATTTTCCGTATTTAGAATTGGTTCGGTCGCCAATAATTCCCATTAATACATCACTCACTCCATCGCTAAACCTAGCAATAAGCATTAATAAACCAACGGCAGCCGGGTTTATTCCGAAAACATCGGTGTAAAAAATGAATAAGAAAGTAGAAACTCCCCGCCAAGCTATATTGGCAGCTCCATCGCCAAGGGCATAACCAATTTTTTCAGTGATTTTAAGTTTTTGACCAACTCCTGTCATTTGCAATTCTTTTTGGAATGTAAATAATTCATTGTTTACTTTATTTATTGACTGGATTATATTGAAAAATCAAAACGTTCTCTTTTAGTTCTTTCGTACACATCTCGACTAAAGATAAACAGTTGAGCTGGCTTGTGTTTGACATCTTTCTGTTTTTCGTTTAGAGGGATAACATATTTCATTTGCAAGATTTTCTTTCTGAAATTTCTTCTATCCAAGCTTACTCCTAATATCGATTCATACAGTTTTTGCAAATGTGAAATTGAAAATTTTTCAGGAAGCAATTCAAAACCAACAGGTTCTGAACGCAATTTGCTTCTTAGTTTTTCAAGAGCCTTGTTAAGTATTTCCTCATGGTCGAACCCTAGTTCAGGAAGTGCAGTTATGGGAAACCATTTAACATTTCGTTCACTTAGCGATAAGGATATCGTAGTATTGTCTATTAGAGAATAATATCCAACAGTAACAATTCGTTCGCTAAACCCTTCGGGCTGATGTTGTAACCACAATTTATCTTTCGGAGAATTGATACGATTAACGCCTCCAAAAGCATAAAACTGTTCCAGATAAATATTGTCTAGTCCAGACAAGTTTTTCAAAATTCGAGCAGTAGCTGTATCAAAATCCTCGTCTTCATAAATATGATTTCCGGTAAGAGTCCAGTCATCTATTAAAACCTCATCGGTATTTTCATCCAACAATTTTCTTTCAACCAGCAAAACATTAAGCTGGTTAAAGTCAAACCCAAAGATCACACAGTCTACCGAAATATTCGAAATTATTTTTGACATTCAAATTTAGTTAATGTGTAAAATATACACAGTGTAAATATATAAAAAAAATGAATTCAACATGCTGGATAGATATTTTTAATACTTGGTGTCATTTTTTTGATTCCAAAAGCATTATTGTATTCAAGATGAGAACATTTAAAATTAAAAATGTATGATTATTATAAAAAAAAATGAGCAAATAGCTCATTTTTTTTTATAAATAATAAATATCTAAGTGTACAAATTACACTAAAATAATGAGGTTGTATTAGAATTCGGAAGTAAAATGGAAATTAATTTCTTTAAAGTCTTGCTGAGCCATTTGCAAAATGAATGCCGAGTCGGCCATAAATACATTACGACCTTGCTTGTCTTTTGCCATTCGCTGAACTTTTCTTCTACAGAATTCATCAATTATTTTACTATCATCACTTTCTATCCAACAGGCTTTGTACATTGAAATTGGTTCAAAACGACATTTTGCACCATACTCATGTTCTAGTCGGTATTGGATTACCTCAAACTGAAGTTGTCCAACACAGCCAATTATTTTTCTATTATTAAATTGACTATGGAACAACTGGGCAACACCTTCATCCATCAACTGGTCAACTCCTTTTTCCAATTGTTTGGTTTTCATCGGGTCTGCATTTTCAATATACCTGAACATTTCTGGCGAAAAACTTGGAATTCCCTTGTAATGAAGGTTTTCCCCTTCGGTTACAGTATCGCCAATTACAAAATTACCGGTATCAGGAACACCCACAATATCGCCCGGATATGCTTCATCAATCACCTCCTTTTTTGATGCCATAAAAGCAGTAGGAGAGGATACTCTAAAAGTTTTTCCTGTACGAGTGTGAGTATACATTTTATTTCGTTCAAATTTTCCGGAACAAACCTTTAAGAATGCAATACGGCTTCGGTGATTTGGGTCGATATTAGCATGTATTTTAAAAACAAATCCTGAAAATGTATCTTCATAAGGACTAACTAATCTTTCCTGCGAATTTCGAGAACGTGGAGTAGGGGCTATCTTCAAAAAAGAATCGAGCAACTCCTGAACGCCAAAATTGTATAATGCACTACCAAAAAAAACTGGAGCCAAATTCCCTGCCAAATATTCATTGACATCAAATTCGGGGTAAACTCCTTCTAACAATTCAAGCTCCTCGCGCAACGTTTCGGCATCTTTCCCAATATATTTTTCAAGTTCCGGATTATTAATATCATCAAACCTGATGCTTGGATCAATTTCCTGCACGTTAGGATTAAATAACTGAAGACTGCTGTCAAAAATATTATATACCCCTTTGAATTGAGGGCCACTGTTAATTGGCCAGCTAAGCGGACGAGTATTAATCTGAAGTTGTTTTTCAATTTCCTCAAGTAAAAAGAAAGTATCTTCCGATGGGCGGTCCATTTTGTTTATAAAAACAATTACCGGGGTTTTACGCATGCGGCAAACTCCCATAAGTTTCTCGGTTTGAGGCTCTACTCCTTTTGCTGCATCAATTACAATTATTACACTGTCAACAGCTGTTAGTGTACGGAATGTATCTTCCTGAAAGTCTTGGTGGCCAGGAGTATCGAGAATATTAACTTTGTATCCATTATAATCGAATGCCATAACCGAGGTTGCAACAGAAATACCACGCTGACGTTCAATCTCCATAAAGTCGGAAGTGGCAGTTTTTTTTATTTTGTTGCTTTTAACTGCTCCGGCAACATGAATTGCGCCCCCAAAAAGCAGTAATTTTTCAGTCAATGTTGTTTTTCCCGCATCAGGGTGACTAACAATTGCAAAGGTTTTTCTCTTTTCTATTTCGCTTTCAAAGCTCATCTTCAATATTTTTAATAGTGCGCAAAAATAGTTTATCTATTCGAAAAAATGGAAAGATGATATACAATATTAATGTCGAAATCAATATTGATCTTTTCAAAAAAATAATTCTTATTCGAAATGAAAAAGGGCTGACAAAAGCCAGCCCTTTTATATATGAAAAACAGCGTTATAAATTACTCTTTGTTGAATTTGGCCATTGAAGTCTCTCCATTCACACCTTTAACTTTAGCAATGTATGTTCCTTTTGACAAAGAAGATACATTGATACTGTTGCTGTTTGAAGTTAAAACTTTTGCACCTGTTATATTGAATATTTCAACAGAGTTAACCTCACCCATAACATTAAGCATATTTGAAGTTGGATTTGGATACACTTTAATCGTTGAAGCACTCATATTTTTAGCCGAAACTGTATTTTCATGAGTTAATGTCTGAGCTTTTGTGTCAGCGACAGTAAACTTAAAATTACCATACAACCATTTTCCCTTAGCATCATTTACGCCCCATTCCCATGAGTTTACACCATTATCAACCATCATGTCCAATTTGATAGTCCATTTGTTGTCGCCAGCAGTCGCATCACCATGAGTTCCGTCATCATAGAATTTTGCGAGTTCATTTCCGCCATCCCAACTTTTATCATATTCGCCAGTAGATTTTAACCAGCTTCCTTTCAATCCGAAACCAGTACTAGTTTTGAGGTTTGAGTCATCTACGATAAAGGTAATAGGCGCGGCTACAGCAAGTGTAACTTTACCAATATACATAATGTCGCCTGTTACAGCATTCCAAC
>CAZRXT010000135.1:0-6572 GCA_964604035.1 uncultured Prolixibacteraceae bacterium
GAAAGGCTCGCCATGCCAAACCCTGTATGCTTCGTTCACATACATATGATTCATGTGTATGGGGATCCAAATATCGCTTGTGGCATCGGTAATTTTATCGTAGACGTTATTGTCGATTATAAAATTGTTTGTCTTAAAATTTCCATACTGAATATAGTATATACCCGGATCTTTAACTGCTGTAAAATCGAATTTCACATAGTGATATTTAAAATAGTTGCCCCAAGGTACAATGTTGCCACTAAATACTTCGGAAGCATTGCCATCGGTGCCAATTTTATATAAAGATGCTTTTGCAAGCGGTTTATCTTTTTTATCGAGTTCAATAACAGAAACTTTTGGTTGTGAAGGAATATAGCCCACCTGAGAGAATCCAATATTTGGTTCTCTTACCCAACCATTAATAGCGTTGGGTTCAACGGTCCAAGTCAACACTTTGCCTGTTTTTCCTGCAGGAAGAATACTGCGAACCACAAACCAACCGTTTTGAGCCAGCATGCGCCCGTCGAAAAGCATCAGATCGGCATCTTGCGAGGTGATTTTTACCATCCGAGAGGGTTCATCGGGTGCAAGAAGCATGGTTCTGCCAGTTTCGAGCGGAAGCGGGTCGATAAATTTGCCGGTACCCCTGTCGTCGTAAGTTTTATATCCTTTGAACTGCTTTGGTTTTTCACTGTTGGGCCTCGTAATTGAATTGCCAACCACATAGCGCGGAAACCGGTTGTAACGGCCATCCATCAAATAAGTCTTTGCCCAGTATTGCGAAGGAAGAAACTCAAAATTAAATCCGGCAGCCCCTTCAAGTGCTTTGGGAACAGGCTTATCGAGATATACCGATATCTCAACTCCTTTACCTTTAGCCGTGACAACCACTCTCGAATCGAAATCGTAATCGTTATATCGCAAGGTTGTTTCAATGGACTTCGATTCGCTGTCAACCTTTCGGTTTATTATTGCAGGCACAAGATCCCACTGTTCGGGCGTGTTCGAAAGTCTTACAGCACCGCCTTGTGCTGTTCGCACTCCGTGGTGAATCAATTCGATACCAGCGTTTTTCTCGTCGTTAAATCCCCCTGTAAAGAGGTTGTTATACACAAGAATATTTACTCCTTGCGTGTCGAAATATTCAAGATCGTTGAGTTTTAACTCTTGCCCCGAGGCATAATTGAATGCTGACAACAAGAGCACAGCAAGCACTGAAAGTTTTAGCTTAATCATATTCTTTAAAATTCTATTGCGGTTTTAAAAATAAAGATTAGCAGCCAAGAAAAATCAGTTATAAGGAAAAATAACAAGTCATTAACGTTAGTCGGTTCATTCAGGCTTCAGCTGTAATATTAGTTCAAACTATCCCTATTTTCACTGAATCTCGGCCAACCGAAATTCAACAATCTTTTTAATTAATTCAACGGGAAGATCTTTATCGAGCGGGAATTGTATTGAACCTTTTCCAGTTTTGTAGTTGGCAAGTTCTTTCGTAAATGCACCGTTGGTTGTTGGCATGGCATATAGCCCAATGTGGTTTTTGAACCCCGCAAAATAGGCTATGACTTTTTTCTGCCTGAAAGCAGGCATATTGTAACTTATCGTTTCAACAGCATCGGGGGCAACTTCGCCAATAATTTTGCGCATCTGAATTAATTTTGAAGTAATAGGCTCTTCAGAATCAGCAATATATTCATCAATACTTTTGTAGATCTTCTTTATCATCATTTCGTGTCGGAATTTATTCAACACTGTAACATTCACTTGATCCACTTTGTTTTTGCCCATTGTTTTTGCTCTTCATCAGCAAAAAATGTCCAGGCAACAATTCGGCTTATTTTATTCCCCTGTCCCATTTGAATGGTTCTAATTTCGGACGCCTCAACCTTTTTAAGATACTTATACGCTTTATCGACATTAGCTTGTTTTGAAATCAACGTTGAAAACCAGCAACATGATGCCGCATACTCTTTGCTTTGGAAGACCATATCGCCCACAAAACGCTCTTCGCCACCTTCGCACCACAGCTCATTGCGCTGTCCACCAAAGTTCTGTGCAGGCTTCGTAATTCGTATGCCGCTAAGGTTGCTTACTTTCTTGAGGTTCGCCAATTGAGCTTCCCTTGCCGACGAATGGAATGGCGGGTTGCAGATTATAATATCGAAATGTTCGCCATTGTGAATAATACCACGGAATATATCGGTTGAATTGGGTTGCCAGCGCAGTTCTACCGCACCTTTGAGCGATTGGTTACACTCAACAATCTCGGAAGCCGATTGTATGGCAACCTTATCGATGTCGGAACCAACAAACGACCATCCATATTCGTGTGTGCCAACTATAGGATAAACACAGTTTGCGCCAACACCAATATCGAGGCATCGCACCCGATTGCCAGTTGGAACAACACCATTGTTACAGCTGCCCAATAAATCGGCAACGTAATGAAGGTAATCGGCACGGCCAGGAATTGGCGGACATAAATACCCCTGCGGAATGTTCCAACTACTGATTCCGTAGAAATATTTCAACAATGCCTTGTTGAGCATTTTTACTGCTTCGGGATCGAAAAAATCAATCGATTCGTCGCCATAGTCATTCACCCGAACAAATTGGCTTAATTCGGGACAGCTGTCTATCAACTCTTTAAAATTGTACCGTTCGCGATGTTTGTTTCTCGAATGTAATTGGAGTTTCTCTTTTGGATGTTCTCTCTTCTGCTGAATATTGGCCACGTAATTATAATTTTAGTTGGAACAAAGGTAATTTCTTTATTCGACCTTACCTACGCCGCCCCAAGCTTGCAAAATTTGAGAAGCGGCAGTTGCTCCGTCGAACATCGATTTCTGGATGTCGCGAGTGTGGTAATAAGTTAATGCAAAAGCAGCCTGATAAGCATCGCCACAACCTGTTGTGTCAATTACTTTGGGGACTTGCAATGCTGGTTGGTGATACGATTTACCATCGAAATAAGCATAACTGCCAAGGGCTCCAAGTGTGACCACTATAAGTTTTTGAGCAGAAAAAGCCAAGTCGCGGTATTTTGGCAAAAGATCGGGCCGGGCGGTTATGAATGCAATATCGGTGTAACTAACTGTTTCTTCAATTGGTATATGGTTTTCAATATCGAGATAATCGACCGAGAGCAGTTGATTGTTGTGTTTATGCTTAAGCATTTCGGCGTAGTTTGGATTATTTGCAGGCATAGCCACAATGTCTTGCTGGGCAACCCAATCCCAATCGGCATCCGAAAGGAAAAAAGTTTCGTACAAACCACCCTGCCACGTTCCTTCAACACCAAAGCGTTCGCCAGTTTCATCAACCCTGAGGTGGTTAGTTGCAGTTGCTCCATCTTTAACATACACCCTCGATTGGTCGATTCCTATTTTTGTGAAGAAATCAGCAATCATGCGGCCATTGGCATCTTTCCCAAGACAGGTAACAACCGAGATAGAAGAATTGGGCGAAAGCTTTTTCCACATAGAAGCAACATTCAGCGAATTTCCGCCCATATAAAATTCATTCAACTGAGGATAAAAATCAACGCAACAAGGCGTTAATGCAATAATATTTAGTGACATGGCTTGGTTTATAGAAGGTTAGATTAAAATTATTTCAAAACAACTTTTATCTCTTTTACAATATCCAAGGCTGTTGTAAAAGTCGAAATATCGGGAAATAATGTTCCGGTTTTGCCAGCATAATCTGAATGCCCTACACAAGCGAGTTTGTATTCCTTTTCGGGGTAATTAAGATCAATATCAACCGAATAAACTAAAGCAGGTTGACACGAGTAAGAGTAATCGAACTCGCCAGGGTATAAATCTTTGTTCCAATAGCTGTTAAAATCCCACGCTTGATTAATCTCCATCAATAACTTAAACTTCCGGGGAAGCTGCCCTGTTGCAACAGTTTTAAGTAAGAAATCTTTTTTTGGTGTGGCTCCTGTAATTGCATCAGGAACAGGCTTATCGGGAGTAGGAAGATATGTAACACCATCGGCCCTTACATTTCTTTTATGCAACCAATAAGGCAAACTTGAAGGCCGCTTTGCTGGCCCAGGTTTCGACCTTGGCTTTCCTTCGGCCAATTGTGCATGGCCATAAACTCCGGTAGCCAAATAGTTGGTTACATATAATGTTTGCAGATATTTTCCATCTGAGTCTTCAATCCAGAATGCGAAAGTTGGCTTATCGAACGACTTGCTCTTCTGAAAATAAATTTCAAACCCTTTACCGTCTTCTCCAACATTAGTTTGAATTACAGCGATGTTCCTCTTGCTTTTAGCTTGACCAAAAGAGTTTATATTGAAAATTGACACCAGCATTACGATCACAATAGCTGTAAGTGTAAACCTGAACAAACTTTCAACTTGCCAAATCTTTTCTTTGATCAAAGAATTGGCCTGACACAACACTTCTTTGCGTCGATCTCCGATTAGCTTATGCTGAACCTGGTTTGTATTACTTTGCAAACATGCTCGTTTCATACCCTTTTACTTTAGTGTCTGATAAATTTAGTGTCTAAATTCTGATTTAGAATGTGAAAATCTAAATAATTAAAATGGCTTTTAAATTTTATTTCAAGAATCAATTAGAATTCTAAAAAAAATTTATTGGCAGAATACTTTTCTATTGATTTAAAGCAAATTAAACCAAAGAAACTGACTAGTAAGCCATGTGTAATTTTCAAACGTTCAACGCCAAAGTTTTGAAAAGGTAAAAAGTAAATATTTCACGAGCTTTTCTGCGTTGCTCAAGCTAAATTTTTCTTCTTTTGCTTGGAGTAATAGAAAGGATGCTTAATAATGTATTTTAAATCAATGAGATATGTTGGGGTGGGGTATGGCGTTCGAATGCATTAAATTTGATTGCATCTATAATTTTTTAGGACTTGAAAAAATATGGTCTGGTTTTTGCAACTCGGCTAAACAGAACCAGTCTTTACAAAAAAACAATGATTACTTAGAAAGATTAGTTCGAAGGAACATTTAAATTTCAGCCCTATGAAAACAAAATTAGTATACCTACTGACTGCCCTGGCACTCATAATTGGTACAGCAAATGCACAAAAAGTTGTAAGAGTTAGTAGTAACAATTACGACATTAGCGACAACCTCGACCTTGAAGCAGTAGCATCATTGTTTGGAAAGTCGAAGAACCTCTCGGTTTTCGAGAAGAGACTTAACGAACCTAAAAGAGGAATCTCGAATCTCGATTTAAATGAAGATGGCTATGTTGACTATTTACGGGTAATTGAGACCTCTTTAAACGGTGATTATCTGGTAATTATTCAGGCAATTCTTGACGAAGACATCTTTCAGGATGTTGCAACAATTGAAGTTACGAGAGCCGAAAGAGACAACTATTCAGTAGTAGTTATTGGCAATGAATATCTCTACGGAATGAATTATTACATCTGCCCGGTTTATAGTGTACGCCCTTTGATATTTGGTTTTTTCTATGAACCACAGCACTATCGTCCATGGTATTCACCTTACCATTGGGGATATTATCCTAACTGGTACAAACATCGCAGACCTTATTCGGTTCACCATTATCACCGCCATATAATGGGGCATATTGATTACAACAACCATTACGATAGGCCTAACAGTTGGGAACGCCATCACCATTGGGAAAACGAATATCACAAATACGGCCGGAATGATTATGGTTCAAGGCATCCTGAAAAGTCGTTCAACAAACGGAACAACGAATATAGGAACAGTCACGATCTTAACACCCGGAGAGAAGCTGAACGCCCTAGCAATAGAGCTTACCGTAGCAACGAAAGTTCGCGACCTGTTGAGCAAGGGAACCGCCGTTATGAGTCGAAAAACAGAAGGAACAACGAAAATACACCTTCTTCACGCAGATCATATTCAACTCAGGAACAACAACGACGAGGTTCGGTAGAGAGAGAAAGACCTGCAAACGCACCGTCGCAGAACAAATCGGAGAAGGTAAGGCAACCCGAATCGAGAAAGGTTGAAAGTAGCCCTGCTCGCAGAGAACAACCAGAACCTCAACGAGTAAACAGAAGATCGACTGAAAATGAGAAATCGGTTTCTGAAAAACCTCAAAAAGTTCAGCAAAAGGAAACAAAAGTAGAAAAGGTGCCTGAACGCCGTGAGAGCAAAGCTGCCGAAACAAAGAAAACAGAGAAAATCGAAAAGAAAGAAATAAAGAAGGCAGAGAACTCTGACCGAAGATAATCTTGAACAGATTTAAGAATCTACATAAAAGAAAACGATTGATTTAACTTTAAATCAATCGTTTTCTTTTTATCTTAAACTCCGAAACCGAAAAATGCCTCTGATGTTATCAAAATTTATAGATTAAATCATAATTGTCGATGTAATCGCGAAGGCTAATAACCTCCGAAGTGAAATGTTGATCGATAGACTTCAATATATTCAAATATAAATTCCACTCCGAACTCTTTTTCAATATGATTGGGAAAATATTCTTAATCGCTACGTCGACTGTTTTATCTGGCACCCAGACATCGCCAGAATAATGGCTCGGAAAAAATTGTTGGTAACTAATGCTTGCAAATTCCATTACCATTTTTTCATTCTTAAT
>CAZRXT010000136.1:0-6571 GCA_964604035.1 uncultured Prolixibacteraceae bacterium
TTAAAAAGATCGAAAGCACAACATGTGGTGTAGTGGATGCGATTTGCATTTTCGTCTTTTTTTTATCGAATGGAACTCAAAACGAATAAACCCGGACAGTCTCTTTCGATTCTGTCCGGGTTCTAAACTAAAACCTAATTCCCATTTCGATATCGTTAGCTTCCGGCTTACACCGCCGTGGCAGCCTCTTTACTTTTATCTTTTGCATTCCGCCCTTTGCGTTGGGCAAGCAGTTTGCTGTATTTGTCAATGCGCTGGTTTAGTTCAGTTGTAAACTCGGCGTAATCAGCTTCGCCGTTCACTTCAATCAGTGCATTTATCCGTTTCACGATGGCGCTATATGCAGCATCGACCTCCAAGCGCACTTGTTTCATTCGTAGTTGAGTTTTTGCCGAATCTTCGGTATATCGTTCGTTCATTATTGTTTCAAACGCATCGTTATCGGCTTTCAGTTTCGAGAGCCAACCGCTAGCATCGGGTATTGCCGAAATCTCGTTCTGGTACTCAGTGGTGAGTGTTGTGTAAAGCTTGTTAATCGACGATGTTTCCTCGTTGTACGATTTTGTAGCCACGTTGCCGGCACTGTCAATTACAATTTTAACACGGGTAGCAGCTTGTTGTACCGCAGGGTCGTAATGCTTAAGCAACGATTTGATAAAGTCGCGCATGCCCCCAAACGTGGTGTCGCGTTCAATATCCGAATCCGACAGTAAATCCGATTTGTCATTTTTGATGATAACGTTCAGTGCTTCGAACTCGTTGTTGTAGAGTGGCAGGTAGGTTGCATACAGTGGTTCAATACCCAATACTTCGGGGGTGAATTTTTCGATCAGTTCCTTAAACTCGGATTGAAACTGGTTGTGTTCTCCGTTGCGGAGGTACGATGATCTGATGGTTAAAATTTCCATGATTTTAAAAGTTTAATTTATTAGTATGATGAAATTGTTTTTATTGGAAGAATAATTGCCAAAAGTGGAGTTTAAACGTTCCGCAATTGCGGAAAGCCTGCCCGAGTTCTGGTTTAAACATTCCGCAACTGCGGAATGGGTGTCTGGGAGCTGGTTTAATGATTCCGCAATTGCGGAAAGGTATTCCTGATTGTCGGGCAATGATTCCGCAGTTGCGGAATGGTTGCCTTGGTGCTGGGTCTGAAATTCCGCAGTTGCGGACTCATTTTTTTCTGTTTTTTCTACAGAAAAAGTGCCTGTGCATTGATTAAACTGGTTTATGAATTTGTAGTAGATTATGCGATAGTTGCGGGGTGTTGCCATATTTTGAGATGAATTGAGTGTTTCTTTCAGGTTGATTGTTTTTGTTTAACGAATCTAATATATAAAATACTCATAATATATCAAAATTTATTTTGCTGATATATAAAACAAAAAAGGTGCAATAGTAGATCTATTACACCTTTCGAAGTTATGTTTTAACTAGTATTTTTAAAGCTTAATAATTTTTACCGCTTGCGCTTCGATATTGTTTACGACCACTTTTGTAATGTAACTATTTTTTCTCCGTCAAATTTCGTCCAACCGAAAGGATGATATAAAGGATGATAACGGCCATAAACCCTGTAACCTGGAATACGGCAATGAACCCCGCCGAACAGATCAGGAAAATGTAGCGTAGTTTGTTAGCGCCCCAACTGAACGATTTGAATTTGAGCGCAAACAACCTTATCTCCGAAACTAGCAGTAGCGAGAATACAACAGCAATTACCGAAATGATAATTGGGTTATTGATTACGCTTAGAAAACCATCGGGGCGGTATGTTAATGTCCATGCCAGCGAGGCCAGGAACAGTGCATTGGCAGGTGTGGGCACGCCAATAAATTCGGTATGCTGGCGTTCGTCAATATTGAATTTTGCTAATCGTAATGCCGAGAATACAGGTATCATTATCGGTATCAAAATATAGAACCATTGTACAACCGACATGCTTTCGGGTGTTGCAAATTCAGCAATTAAGTCCTTCTGAAGTACAAAAATCATTGCTCCGGGAACCAATCCAAACGAAATAAGGTCGGCAAGCGAGTCGAGTTGTTTGCCAAGTTCTCCGCTAACTTTCAATAGCCGAGCCAAAAATCCGTCGAAGAAATCGAACACAGCCGCAACAAACATTAGTATAATCGCGGTCTGAATTTTACCGTTTAATACCAGATAAGTTCCAACAACGCCACAAACAAGGTTGAGCGAAGTAAAAAGGTTTGGCACAAATCCGTACCATTTAGTAGGTTGTTGAGTTGTCATTTAGCAAGGCGTGCAATTACGGTTTGTGAGCCAACCACTTTATCTTCGAGGTTAACTTTAATTTCGGCATCTTTTGGCAGGTAAAGATCAACCCGCGAACCAAATTTTATAAAGCCAAGATGTTCGTTTTGTTGGTAATATTTTCCCTCTTCGGCATAACAAACAACACGGCGGGCAACAGCCCCGGCAACTTGCCTAACAACTATTCTTTGCTTGTTATCGAGTTCCATCACCACTGTCGAACGTTCGTTGTCGGTCGACGATTTTGGAGCCCATGCCACAAGGTGGCTTCCTTGATGTATTTTAGAAAAGAGTATTTTTCCGCTAATTGGGAACCAGTTAATATGCACATCGAGCGGCGACATGAAGATGGATATTTTTTTCATGTCTTCTTTCAGGAATTCATCTTCGAACTGATCTTCAATTACAACAACCTTCCCATCGCAAGGTGCAATAATCCCGTTCTTGTCGCTAATTTCGGGGCGTTCAACGTATCTGAAAAAATACATTACAAATATATATAGACCCATGAAGAGGGCTAAAACAGGATAGACAATATAAGGGTTGTGGGTTAAGCGTATAACCAAATAACATACAACTAAGGCAACAACGGCAATAATTGTTAACGTAGGCCTACCTTCTCTGTGAATTCGCATATCGGTTTAATTTAAAAATAGTGAAATGAAAATATAATAAATCGGAGCTGCAAATAGCAAACTGTCAAAACGGTCAAAAAGCCCTCCATGCCCGGGCATAATTTTTCCAGAATCTTTTACATCGAAGAATCTTTTTATCATCGATTCGGTTAAGTCGCCAAATGTTCCAGCAATAACTGTAACCAACGTCATTGCCACAATGTTTAGAATGCTGAAATAGTCGAAGAAACTGAAGAAAGTGGTGCTGATAAGAATGGCGAAAAGTGTTCCGCCAATTGCACCTTCCCAAGTTTTATTTGGTGATATTTTTGGTATTAGTTTGTGCTTTCCCAGCATTCGCCCGAAAATATAAGCCCCGGCATCACTTGCCCAAATAATAACGAACAATCCAATCATTATTTCGGGTTTATACAGCTCTGGCATATTTTTAACCGGAGATAAGATGAGGTTCAAGAAAGAAAATGGGATTGAAATATAAATAATGCCGAAAATGGTATAAACAATGTTCAAAATGTTGTGGCTCTTGTTTCGGAGCATTTCAACAATGGGGATCATTATAAATAAAGGTGTAAGGATAAAAAAGAACCTTGAATCAACGATGTTTTGATTACAAAGGAAAACCAAAACATATATCGTTAGCGAAGTAATGATGCCAAGGCCGAATTGAGGTTTTGTTTCACCTTGACAACATAATCTGTAAAATTCGAAAAGTGTATAAGATGAAATGAAAGCAAACAGAGCGAAAAAGGCAACTTTGCCCAGCAAAATACTTCCAATTACTATTGCGACATATACGGCCCCTGAAAGGGTTCTTACGGTGAAATTATTCAACTTGAGAGATCTTTTAATAGTTCAATTGCTTGTTCTTCGACACTTTCATTTACATATAATTCGATAGATCCAAAAGCCATATATGACGAATCTTTCTTGTTAAAAATAACTGATTCAATGCCGTTATTCTCTAATAAATCTTTGGCAATTTCTACTTTGTATAATTGACCCGATAAAAATACTCGTTTCCAATCTTTTTCCATATCCTTATGTTTTAAAGAAAGTATAATTCTTTATAAAGTTAGGGAAAAAGAGTTTCGTTTTCGAGCTTTCGTTTCAAGAAAAATTGTAAAAAGTTGAACACCTTTATGCAAAAAAAAGCCCGGGGAAGTTTTCCTCCCCGGGAATCTTATATCTGTTTTTATAATGAACCTATTCTTGTTCGATGTTGGCAGGTTCCTCTGTTGATGCAATTAAAGGTTCCGACAAAGAGTCTGGATTGTTATTTTTTCTTGGACCAAAAATCTGTTCAAGATCATCAGAGAAAATCACCTCTTTTTCAAGAAGTCTTTCAGCCAGCATAATGTGGCCTTTTGTGTTTTGTGCAAGAACCTCTTTTGCCCTGATATATGCTATATCAATAAGGCTTTTGATTTCACTGTCGATCATCTCGGCAGTTTTTTCGCTATAAGGTTTTGAAAAATTATAATCGCTTTGGCCGCTTGAATCGTAGTAACTCAAATTGCCCACTTTTTCGCTCATGCCAAAATAGCAAACCATAGCGTAAGCTTGTTTTGTTACTTTTTCGAGGTCGTTTTGAGCTCCAGATGATATGCTTTTGAAAACCAATTCTTCGGCGGCACGGCCTCCAAGGGTTGAGCACATTTCGTCGAGCATCTGCTCTTTGGTTGTAATAGAGCGTTCTTCGGGTAAGTACCAAGCAGCACCAAGGGCTTTTCCTCGGGGTACAATTGTTACTTTCACCAACGGATGAGCGTGTTCTAATAGCCAACTAACGGTTGCGTGACCAGCTTCGTGGTAGGCAATTGTTTTCTTTTCGTCAAAAGAAATGATCTTATTTTTCTTTTCTAATCCGCCAACAATCCTGTCAACGGCATCAAGAAAATCTTTTTTCTGAACATCTTCATGTTCATTACGTGCGGCAATCAATGCAGCTTCGTTACAAACATTTGCAATATCGGCACCCGAGAACCCCGGTGTTTGTTTTGCCAGAAATTCAGTATTTACTTCGCTCGAAAGTTTTAAAGGTCTGAGGTGTACACCAAAAATCTCGCGACGTTCGTTTAAGTCGGGCAATTCAACATTAATTTGGCGGTCAAACCTTCCGGCACGCATCAACGCTCGGTCGAGAATGTCGGCACGGTTAGTTGCAGCCAAAATAATAACCCCTGAGTTTGTATCGAAACCATCCATCTCGGTAAGAAGTTGGTTTAGTGTATTTTCGCGTTCGTCGTTTGAACCCATGTTTGGGTTTTTACCTCTGGCACGGCCAATGGCGTCAATTTCATCGATAAATACAATACAGGGAGCTTTTTCTTTTGCTTGTTTGAAAAGGTCGCGAACGCGTGATGCTCCAACACCCACAAACATTTCAACAAAATCTGAACCCGACATCGAGAAGAAAGGTACGCCTGCTTCTCCGGCCACAGCCTTTGCGAGCAATGTTTTTCCTGTTCCCGGAGGACCAACAAGTAATGCTCCTTTAGGAATTTTACCACCTAGTTTCGTGTATTTTGTTGGGTTTTTGAGGAAAGAAACGATCTCTTCAATCTCTTGTTTCGCTTCTGCTAGTCCGGCAACATCTTTAAAAGTTGTTGTTACTCGTTGGTCTTTGTCGAAAAGTTTAGCCTGCGATTTGCCTACACTAAAAATGTTGCCACCACCAGCACCGCCACCTTTACTCATGCGTCGGAACATAAACCACCAGAAGAAGATAATTAGTGCAAAAGGGAAGATGATCCCTAATAAACCGCCCCAATCGTAAGTGTCGTCATAAGTTATTGGAACAATTTCGGTGTCGGCAGTTTGAAAGTCGGCATATGCTTTTTCAAGGTTTTCTTCAAATTTATCAATTGAACCGATGGTGAATTTGAAATGGGGTCCCGAGACAGCAGGTTTGCTATATCCAGAGCCGAGTTTGTCCTTGTATTTTTCGTAGCTGGTTTCTTTTAAATAGATTGTAGCTTCTTCTTTGTTAACAACGACAATCTTCCGGATGTCATTGTTTTTTATCATCGTATTTTTAACCTCAAACCAAGTAGTTTCTACCGGGTGTTTTCCTGTTGCGAAGAAATTTATCCCCAAAATGATAACGATCAACACAATGTATAAATAACTTATGTTGAACTTAGGCTTTTGTGGATCAGCCTTGGGTTTGATGTTGTTTATCGGATTGTTTATTTTTTTATTTTCAGCCATTTCTGTTCTAATTATCTGTTTTATATGTTTTAATTTGAGCATCAGCCCAAAGCGATTCTAAATCATAAAGTGAACGCGTATCTTTTTGGAAAACATGAACCATAACGTCACTGTAATCAAGTAATATCCATTGTGCATTTCTGTATCCATCGGTATGCCAAACATTCTCGCCTGTAAGTTCTTCTACAGTATCTTCTATCGATTGTGCAATTGCTTCAACTTGAGTGTTTGAATTTCCGTGACAAATTATAAAATGATTACATTGTGTGTTATTGAGTTTTACAAGATCCATGTCGATTATTCCTTCTCCTTTTTTCCTTCTTACTCCTTCTATAATTGCGTCTATTAAAATATTTGTTGATTTACTTTCTTTTATTTTATCCATATATTTACGTTAGTAATTTACAAAATTAAACTTTTTACCTAATTAATTGATCTGAAATTATGGCAGAAAT
>CAZRXT010000137.1:0-6486 GCA_964604035.1 uncultured Prolixibacteraceae bacterium
AAGGTGAATTGGACGGGAAACAAGCGTAAGTCCGGGCACCTTTAAATTGGTAACGCGGACAGTATAAGCACCCGAATCGGAAAGTGCAAGATTTTGAATTGCATACTTATCAGTACCACTATCGTTAATGTCAGCATTATTGCCATTTGCCTTTCGCCACCAGTTGTAACTATTCAAAGTACCCCCACAAGTAATTGACATAGAATGAGGGTAATTTATTGTTCCTGACATAAAACGTTCTACCCCAAACTCATTCTGAGTTTCATACTGAAAAATGAAATTCGCATTATCAATAAGTTGAATGTTTTTTTCAAAATCTTCGAAGGTAAAATTGTTATCCTTGCAATTCACTTTATCCATTGTTGAAGAGAAATTCAACACAGGGAGCTCATCAAAGTAATTCTTATTGAAGAGTAATTGAGTCAGTTTACCTAAACTTGCAATAGAAGCAGGTATTGCTCCCGTGAAAGCATTGTCGTATAAAAACAATGTTTCCAGATTAGACAAGTTACCAATGGATGATGGAATTGTACCACTAAAACTATTTTCATTAACTTTTAAAGATGTAAGATCCTTAAGATTCCAAAAGGAAGCTGGCAGTTCACCTGAGAATTGATTAACACTCAGATTCATTGAAGTTAACTTTTTTAGGTTTCCAAAATCATTAGGTAGCTCGCCAGTAAATTCATTTAAAGAAAGGTCGAGTTCAACCAGATTGGTAAGTCCAACCAAGTTGGATAATATTTCACCACTAAATGAAGTATTGTTTCTAAGAACAAGTTTTGTAAGAGCTTTGCAATTTGCAATCTTTGGCGAGATTGTACCAGAAAATTTGCAACTGTAAGCAACCAACTCTTCAAGAGTTAGAATACCAAACAACTCTTCAGGCAACGAACCACTAAGAAGCTGATTGTTATAAAGATGTAATATTCTCAATTTTGTCAGATTTCCAATACTAGAAGGAATACTTCCAGTGAATGCACCATTCGAAAGATCAAGCTTCTCTAACTTACTCAGAGTCCATAGCTCACTAGGTATTGAGCCTGAAAAAGAGTTGTTACCAACACAGAACGAGGTGAGATTTTTCAGATTCCCAATTGATCCAGGTATTTGCCCTTGAAAAAGGCAAGAGTTGATTTCAATTTTTTCCAAACTTGTAAGAGACCACAAAGCATTGGGCAATTGACCAGAGAAAAGATTTGCATGAATAATCAAATCGGTTAATCCTGTCATATTTCCGATCGACTCAGGAATACTACCACTTAGCGTATTGTTATTTAAATAAATAGATCGCAACTTTGTAAGGTTACTCCAAAATGCCGCTGGCACCACTCCTGTAATATCATTCGAGCTTAAATCAATGGAAGTAAGAGCTGTAAGAAAAATAATTGAATCTGGAAAAGTAGAACATTTCAATCGGTTTGCAGCTAAAGACAACCCGACAACCCGACCAGTAATGGAGTCAACAGTAACCCGTTCCCAATCTTTAACAAAAGAACCGGGCATCAGCCAGTTATTCTTTTTTGACCAACTGGGGCCGTTGGTCGCATTATACAAAGCAACCAACGCAGAGGAGTCGGCAGGATTAGTTTTAACATGTGTAGCCGCCTCAACCTTTCCAAAAAGGAATGTAAGGGCAAGCAACAAAACGAACGTAAATTTTTTCATGGGATGTATTATTTCGTAATTGTCGTATAAAACGCACATACCGTATCAATTATTGTGATTGAAGTGCCACTTTGGCTAGCTCCCAACAGCATCGATATTAGTATGTTTGTTTCGTAATATGTGGGTTTCATCTTTTATTAAATAGATAATTAAAGTTGAATTATCTTCGCATTAAGTTTCTGTTTTATATAATACCATCTTATCAAATTTTACCCTACCCTGCAACATTATGGAGGAATCGGACTATTAAACGCTTACGTTTGAGTAAATGCAAATTTGTTAACGCACCTCAACATTAAGCACACCAACCATTTGTGATTCAAGACCAACAATAGATTCCGACTGCCCCTGCCCTACTTTCTGAAAGTAAAGATTAAGCTGCCGCGAAGTTCGCCATAATTCAGTATCAAACGAAGGCTCCCAACGTTCGACAGGGTAAGGACTGATAATCGAACTTTCCCACTCCATTTTAGTATCAACATTAACTGTCAATAAACAAACATGGTTGCCAATCTCCTCGTCGCGATATATCAACAACAGCTTCTTATCTACACCCAACTCATTAATTAACAACAGCGGGCGACTAACCGGAATACTTCGCGAACCAATACCCCCAAGCTCAAAATCTAATTTACGTTGTGATGCCTGAGACGTTTTCCACAAACCATTTTCGTAATAAATGACAAAGAATTGGGTGCAAGCGTTGCTGTAGCGCTTAAAATAAGTAGCAATGTATGGATTTCCCTGCAAATCGGCAGTCATCGAAGTTTGATTAATCAGGTTGCTACCTTGCGGAATGAAACAAACCACCTCTGCAGTTTTCTCATTTATTGGCAACACATATTTTTCGCCGGTTGATCTCTGCCAAGTTATTCCCCCATCTTTCGAAAAGGCGTAACACATATCGTGGTTCGATTTTACATCGGGGGTTTCGCGCCACACCCACGAAACATGAATTCGATCTTTGGAATCGACAAAAAGCTGCCAGTAAGCATTGCGCTTGCCTTCTCCATCAATCAGATTGCTCTGAAGCCTTGTCCATTTCTTCAACTTTAAATCATACTGATTGAGTACAAGGTTTCCATTCCCCGAGCCGCCATCGCGGTATGCAAAAAGTAAATCGCCGTTCGAAAACCTATAGAATTCGGGATAGGAAACTACATTTTCAAGTACTCCAATCATTGGCTGCACATCGCCCATAACCAAGCTTTCGGGTTCAATGCTACGGCAATAGTGTAGGGCGTTGTTGTGATGATCCCAGCTCAGATGCAGAAAACCATCGCCATCGACCATGATACAAATTACATTGTGGGCATCGTGAATATTACCTTTATATTGTGTGGGGGCAACTTCCCAACTATCGGTGTTGTGCTTGCGCCGTGCTACAACAACGGTTGCCGAAGAGTCGTAGTAAGCCACAAATTGATAGTTTTTCGACGACACCACCGAATTTTTCCTAAAAATGGTTGCATTTACGCTATTCTGCGACCAGCCCTTCCCCACTTCCGAAAGATGAACACCTTTAATATCAAACTTTTGCGCACATAGCAACAAACTAAAAAACAAAAAGGAAACAATTATTGGTATCGATCGAAGCATGATAAATTCATTTTAGATGTCGGTAACGCATTAAAGCCTCAACAAAGTAGTAGTCGGCATAAGTGAGCGGAACATCAACTTCTGTTTGATTTGGATGATGGCCAACACTGTGTTTTAATATAAAATTACAGTTTTCGCCCGGCTTGGCCAGATAAGCATCGGAACATAGGCTCCGTAATTGCATCTCGGCAGTTTCAATGTATCTTTTCGAATCTTTACCTTTAGAAATTTGGCTTAGTTCGATAAAAGCAGAACACATAATTGCGCCTGCAGAAGCGTCGCGTTTAGCATTCGGAATGTCGGGGGCATTGAAGTCCCAGTAGGGAATTTTGTCGTCAGGCAAGTTTGGATGATTAAGAATAAAATTCGCAACTCTCTTAGCGTTTTCGAGATAAGCCTGATCGCCAGTTTCGCGAAACATCATTGTGTAGCCATATAAAGCCCACGCTTGTCCGCGCGCCCACGCCGAACTATCGCTATAACCTTGCGAAGTTTGTTTTTTCTCAACAATGCCTGTAATTGTATCGTACGAAACAACATGGAACGAACTTCCATCGGGGCGAAAATGATTCTTCAACGTTGTGGTTGCATGACTCTTGGCAATATCGGCCAACCATGTTTGACTAAATTGTTTCGACGACCACATAAGCAGCTCAAGGTTCATCATATTGTCGATAATAACCGGATATTGCCACTGCCAGTTCCACCCAGCTTTATCCCACGAACGAATACAACCAATTGTGTCGTTAAAACGTGTCGAAAGTGAATTTGCAGCATTACGAAGCACAGGCAAATAATCTTCATTTTTAGTTATCCGATAGCCATTGCCAAAACTGCAAAAGATCATAAATCCCACATCGTGATTGTCGGTAGTGAATTGTTGATTGGCAACACGTTGAGAATAAGTTTTGGCCCATTGCTTCAGTTTGTCATCTTTCGAATATTCATACATGTACCATAACTGTCCAGGGAAAAAGCCGCTCACCCACCACGCCGAATTACAAGTTTCCAATTCGCCTTTACGGTTAATGGTTTTAGGCAAAAGCTTTACGCTATCTTTAAGCGATTCGGCCATAGAAATACTCTGCTGAACACAAAAATCGAGCGTAGCATCAACCGTTTTCAAAAGTGCTTTATCACGCTTATCTAACAAGTTACAAGAAGCAAAACCAACTAAAAGGAGTGCAATAGCGGCCAATTTTTCAAGTCGTCTCATGACCAAGAATTTACAATACAGCTACCTTCACTACAACTTTTTTCACATTCGAAGGGTTACCTACTGCAACACATGGCTGGTGCAAATCGGAAGGAAAAAAGATGGCAAATGTTCCGGAAGTTAACGTGTAATAAGTAACCTCTTCATTGAAGAACACAATGTCTTTTTCAGGATTGTAAGGTACAGATGGTGTTTGTCCAGCCAGAGTTGTGAACCCAATTTTCTCTTCACCCGAAACGATAAACTGTATATCGATATACTTACGGTGAGCCTCAAGCTTACACTCGGTTGCGGGTTTAGTTGCATATTCGCTAACTGTAGCAAAAAGCAGATTGTCTTTCAGAACGATCTTCCCTGGTTCGATTTTCGAAAAGTCGGTTTCGGCAATAAACTTCAAACCTTCGTTAAGCAAATCACTTAAACCATTGTATTGCTGTATATTTTCAATTTTATCAAGAATCATAACGATCAAAATTTGTGTTTAAATAATTTTATAAAAGCATGTGCTTTTTACAATTTAAAGTTAGCTCATAAATCTGGAACAAAAAAAGGCAAGAAGAACAAACACTATTGCTAAATATTACAACTCTCTTCAACAAACAGGTTTTCTAGCTGAATAATAATTTTCCCTACATTTGTAAAAAAAGAAGCATGTGGAATAAACTCAATACATTAAGAGAACAATTCATGGATCAACAAATCATGGATTCGATTGACTATGAAAAATTCTGCATGATTTCTATTGTTTATAATTCTTCCAAAATTGAAGGTTGCTCGCTAACCGAAACTGACACAAAAGTACTACTTGAGAACAACATAACAGCTCATGGCAAACCATTGACCGATCATTTAATGGTTAAGGACCATTTTGATGCTTTTCTGAAAATTAAAGAGGATGCAAAAAACAAACGAAAACTTTCTGTTGACTTCATAAAAGAGATCAATGCTTCGACAATGAAATCAACCGGGGGCATAGTAAATACTATCACCGGAAGTTTTGATACTTCAAAAGGCGACCTAAGGCTTGCTTCGGCCTATGTTGACAAAAAATATTTCCCCGATTTCATAAAAGTCCCAGACCTACTTCAGCAACTTTCGGCTACTGTTAATAGTAAAATTGACGGTGTAAAGGGTGATGAAATTGTAAAATTGGCAGCCGATGTTCACTATAACCTTGTCAACATACATCCTTTTGGCGATGGCAATGGCCGGACTTCCAGATTACTCATGAATTACATTCAACTATATCATAGCGAACCACTTATTAAAATATTTACAGAAGACCGCGCTGAATACATCGATGCGTTAAATGAAACTGAAGAGAAAGGAGATCTTTCGATTTTTAGGGATTTTATATGCCGCCAGCAAATCAAATTCTACGAAGCTGAACTAAATAAATACTCAAAAAGCAAGTCGGGCTTTTCTCTACTCTTTTAATAAAAACCCAA
Organism: uncultured Prolixibacteraceae bacterium; assembly: GCA_964604035.1. Taxonomy (GTDB): domain Bacteria; phylum Bacteroidota; class Bacteroidia; order Bacteroidales; family Prolixibacteraceae; genus CAYMTR01. The sequence goes on from CAZRXT010000137.1 coordinate 5,932, forward strand.
ACAAATTGACATGGCTTTTACCATGCAAAAGCGGTGAAAATCTCCAAGCAAACACATTTTGATCAAAAAGACAATCACTTCTGAATAGCCAATAAAATCGGCAATTGATAGTAGTGATACCCAATAAGAAAAATACGTAATATTGCAGGCACTTTAAAAACAAAAACGAGATTACACAATTATGTCAGCAGCTATAGAAGATGATAAACGCAAGGTAACCACGCATCGCCTTAAAGAGATGAAAGATCGTGGAGAAAAGATTTCGATGTTAACCGCTTACGACTATTCGATGGCTTCGATTATTGATCAGGCAGGAATGGACGTAATTCTGGTTGGCGATTCGGCATCAAATGTAATGGCCGGAAACATTACAACCCTTCCAATGACACTCAATCAGATTATTTACCACGGCAGTTCGGTTATGAAAGCAGTAACGCGTGCACTGGTTGTTGTTGACATGCCATTTGGAACCTGCTCGGGCGATCCCGTAAAATCGTTGGAAGCAGCCATCCGCATTATGAAAGAAACCGGGGCCGACACACTCAAAATTGAAGG
>CAZRXT010000138.1:0-6457 GCA_964604035.1 uncultured Prolixibacteraceae bacterium
CTTGAAACGAACTTTCTTTCGGAGAGCTTATTTTACTATCTCATATTTCCTATTTTGGGTATTGCCCTAACCTATTCATTCATCAAATATGTTGTCAAAGACAATATAAGTCATGGAGTAACGCGTGTACTTTATTCAATTTCAAAACAAAATAGCATACTTAAGAAGCATAATACCTGGTCGTCGATAGTTGCCAGTACAATCACAATTGCTTTTGGCGGATCGGTTGGAGCCGAAGCTCCAGTTGTACTAACTGGCTCGGCCATTGGGTCAAATCTTGCACGGTTCTTTAAGCTGAATTACAGACAAATAACATTAATGGTAGGTTGCGGTGCAGCAGGTGCCATTGCAGGTATTTTTAAAGCTCCACTTACAGGACTTCTTTTTACTATTGAAGTTCTGATGCTCGACCTGACAATGGCATCGTTGATTCCATTAATGATATCGTCGGTAACTGCCACCACTGTAGCCTACTTCTTAATGGGCGATGAAGTTCTGTTCACCTTTAAACTCGATCATGCCTTCACCGTCGAAAACATTGGTTACTATATAATTTTAGGGCTCTTTTGTGGCTTTGTTTCAGTTTACTTTCAACGCACAACTCTAAAAATTGAATCAATTTTTGCCAAATTAAAGAAGCCTTTTCACAAAATATTAATTGGTGGAGGCATTTTAACGTTGTTGGTTTTCCTGTTCCCATCGTTATGGGGCGAAGGTTATAACTCAATCCGCCTGATATTGAACGGACAAGGTGAAAATGTATTCCATTACTCTTTTTTCGCCGGGGTTCCTGCAAATAGCGAACAGTTCCTTTTGCTGCTGTTTATTGTACTTATTCTCAAGGTTGTGGCAATGTCAGTAACTAATGGTGGAGGTGGAGCCGGAGGTATTTTTGCACCAAGCTTGGTTGTGGGTAGCTTTGCAGGTTATTTCCTAGTACTTTCATTGAATCACTTTTTGAACCTGCACCTGCCAATAAGTAATTTTTCGCTTGCAGGCATGTCGGGAGTTATGGCCGGTGTAATGCACGCCCCAATGACTGCAATTTTTCTTATTGCCGAAATCACAGGAGGTTACGATCTAATTCTGCCACTGATTGTTACTGCAACAATTTCGTATATGACAATCATGATTTTCGAACCACATTCGATATATACAAAACGACTAGCCGAACGGGGCGAACTGCTGACACATCATAAGGACAAGAATGTTTTGGTAATGCTCGACATGAATAAACTCATTGAAACTGAATTTGTTGTTGTAAAAGAAAATTACTCACTTCACGATTTTGTAAAGGTAGTTCCGCAATCGAAACGAAATATTTTCCCGGTAGTTAACAACGAAAACAAACTTACCGGTGTGGTCATCATGGAGAATATCCGTTCAATTATTTTCAACACCGAAATGTACGACACTACTTTTGTGCGCGATTTAATGATTGCCCCACCGGCTTTTATTGAAATTGACGAGAATATGGAGTCGGTAATGCGAAAATTCAACGAAACAAAATCATGGAACCTACCTGTGGTTGAAAAAGGAGAGTATAAAGGCTTCCTTTCAAAATCGAAGATCTTTAACGAATACCGCGATTTACTGATCAATTTTTCAGAAGATTAACACCCTTAATCACTCAAAAGAGGTTTGATAATTGAAACCGATTTAATTTTAATCGGTACTTTTATCGAATGAGGAACTTTGCATATACTTTATTCGTCTTATTGATTGCAACATCGTCGTTTGCAAAAAATTATTACATCGATGCCACAAATGGCAATGACCAGAACAATGGAACTTCGCCCAATAGTGCATGGCAAACAATTGGCCGGGTAAATGGAGCCAACCTGTTGCCAGGCGATTCGGTTTTATTCAAAAGAGGTGAAATTTTCAGAGGAAACCTTTTTCCCCAAAGCGGTTCTGAATTGGGATATATTACCTACTGCGATTACGGAACAGGCAATAAGCCGAAGATACTTGGCTCAATTAAAAGAGACGCCCCTTCGGACTGGGTAAATGAAAGCGGAAACATTTGGTGTACAACAAATAAGCAATCGACCGATTCGATTCAGACAACTGGTCACGAATTACTGCCAAACCCCGACTTTACAACCGACGCGAAAAGCTGGTACGCATGGTCGAATACAGCCAACGGAGCTTCAACCATAATATCAAGAGATACCGCTTCTTCCGATTATTATTCAGCCCCAGCGTGCGGAAAATTAGAATGTCTTGGCAGCGGAACAGGCATATCCGATATTCAGCTATGGAGTAGCGGCTTAAATATCCAATCAGCAAAATGGTATAAATTCAGTTTTAAGGCAAAAGCATCAGTTCCGTTTACAATTCCAGCCGGGAACATCAAAATAATGCAAAACGGTTCACCATACACGTCCTATTCTTCATCGGTTTCAAAAGCAATAGATGTGACCTCAAACTGGGTTTCCTATGAAATGTACTTTAATTCGGAAGCTACCGCCACAGATGCCAGAGTTGATTTTTTCCTTGGAAATACAATTCCCGGAGGTACAATTTTCTATGTCGATTCACTCAGTTTTAAAGAGCTCGAACGCGATCCAGGGTTTATTTTGGTTGATGTTGGGAACATCATATTCAACAACGAATCGGGGTGCGGAATAAAAGTCAAGAACGAATCGGATTTAGATTCTCAAGGCGAATTTTGGTACGACGAGAAGAATTCTTCATTGAAAATTTACTCCGTCGCAAACCCTTCCTTGTTTTATTCTGAAATTGAATTAGCAATTAATCAGCATATTATCAACGAGAATGGGAAAAGTTATATCACCTATGAAAACCTTGATTTGCGTTATGGTGCAGCACATGGAATTGGCGGAGGAAACACACATAATATTCAGGCAAAAGACTTAGATATTTCGTGGATTGGCGGAGGATATCTTGCCGGTTATGGCGATGGAAAAGTGAGGTATGGAAATGGCATTGAGTTTTGGGCTGCCGCTCACGATAACATTGTTGAACGCTGCAAATTCGATCAGATCTATGATGCAGCATTAACTGTACAAGGCAGCGGAAATGCATATCAGGCTTACAACATTGTATTCAGAAACAACATTATAAATAACAGCGAGTATTCGTACGAATTTTGGGGACATCCGGCAGGAACCTATCTACACGAAATTTATTTTGAGAACAACACATGCCTGAATGCCGGATTCGGTTGGGGACATTCGCAACGCCCCGATCCAAACGGCGCTCATTTAATGTTCTGGGGATACCATGACGAACAGACTGAAAACATATTTATAAGGAACAATATTTTTTACAACTCATCGAACTACGGATCTTATTTTGGTGATTTTCAAACAACAACTAAATTCAACATTGATTACAATTGTTGGTACGAATCTTCGGGACTAATAGCAGTTATTGCCAACAAAAAGTACGATTTCAACAGTGGGTGGAACGATTTCGTGACTTATAGCGGTAAAGATGTCCATTCGATAAATGCCGACCCATTGCTAAATCCCGATTTTACCCTATCGGAAAACTCACCTTGTATTAATGCCGGTACTGTTTCAACTGTTAATGAAGATTTTAATGGCACCAAACGGCCTCAGAGCAGCAAAATTGACATTGGAGCTTTTGAATTCCTCTATTCAACAAAATCAGAAAAGATACAGCGCACCAACGAAATCAACATCTACCCAAACCCAACAAACAACATATTGACTATTGAATGTGGATCTACTCACAATCAGATCCACATAACAATTATGAATATAAACGGGCAAAAGCTCATGGATTGCGAACAAAAAAACTTGAAAAGTGATATCGATATTAGTTATTTAACATCCGGAATCTACCTTTTGAAACTGCAAGAGGGCAATCATGTCGAAGTTAAAAAGATTATCAAGAGATAACGTTGATACACATTCCACGAATATCAACCACTAAAAAAATATGTTATGAGCTAAATAATGACATCACATTTTTGTGCTTTCAAGTTGATCACAATATTGATACATAAACTCTTATTTTTGAACCAAGACCTTGAATATTCAAATCCAAATGTGTTTTTTTTAACAAATTTTAAGTTCCCTAATACCTCAACCGTAACACACTAAAGAACTGTGGAATAATGATTAGCTAAAGAGTACAAAACATGAAAGATGTTATACAATACAACAAAAATCATATAAGACCTTTTAAAATAGGTATAGTTTTGCAACCGATTTCAACTTAGTTCTGATGGATATTAATAAGGAAGTTACGCACAACGGTATTGTTAAAGAGATTAAAGAACAAGGTATAAAAGTTAACATTGTTGTTGTTGCAGGATGTGTTAGCTGTGAATTACAAAGTGCTTGTAATATGTCAGAAAAATCTGATAAAGAGATAGATATTAAATGCGACCCAAAACAATTTAAAGTAGGACAAGAAGTTGTTGTAAGCATGAGGTCTTCACAAGGATTTAATGCCGCCTTTTTGGGTTACATACTTCCATTCATCGCAATGATTGTGGTTTTAATAACCCTTTCAAAAATTACTACCAATGAATTAGTTATTGGCGTAGGCTCAATTGCATCTCTAATACCTTATTACCTATTGCTTTACGCTTTCAGAAAACAAATTGGAAACAAATTTTCATACCATGTTAATCCACTCATTTAAATAGGATTATGAACTCTTCATTAATATATTCAATTTTAACAATAAGCCTGCTAGGTATTGCATCGGCAGTAATTCTATACTTTGCTGCAAAGCAATTTTTCGTATATGAAGATCCCCGAATCGACGATGTTGAGCAATCTTTACCATCGGCCAATTGCGGGGGCTGTGGTTATGCCGGATGTAGGGCACTGGCCGAAGCAATTGTAAAAGACAACTCGCTCGAAGGAAAGTTTTGCCCGGTAGGTGGCAACGACACAATGCAAAAGGTTGCAGTAATAATGAAATTATCAGCTCCGGCATCAGTTCGAAAAACAGCAGTAGTAAGATGTAACGGAACATGCGACAACCGCCCCAAAATAAGCCAATACGAAGGAGCCAAGAGCTGTGCAATTGCGACATTGAATTCGGGTGGTGAAACCGGCTGTCAGTTTGGCTGTCTTGGTTTTGGCGACTGCTGTGTTGTTTGCGATTTTGATGCTATACACATGAACCCTGCAACAGGGTTGCCCGAAGTCGACGACGATAAATGCACCTCGTGTGGAGCCTGCGTTAAAGCGTGTCCAAAAATGCTAATTGAACTGCGCAAAATAGCAGTCAAAAACCGCAAAATCTATGTTTCGTGCCGCAATACCGAAAAAGGTGCAATTGCTAAAAAAGCGTGTGCCGTTGCTTGTATTGGCTGCGGAAAATGCCAGAAAGAATGTGAATACGATGCTATTACAATTGAGAATAACCTTGCATTTATAAACAGCGATAAGTGCCGGCTCTGCCGTAAATGCGTTTCTGTTTGTCCAACAAACGCAATTATTGAGGAAAACTTTCCTCCCCGAAAAACAGAAACAATAAATGAAGAAACAAACGCATAACCAACTAATCGTTATTGATTTAAAAAGGAGGAAACCGTGTTAAGAACATTTAAAATAGGGGGCATTCATCCGGCCGCAAACAAACTTTCGGCAAACAAGGAGATTGAAAACCTGCCCCTCCCCGACTCTATTACAATTTTAGTAGCCCAACACATTGGGGCTCCATCAAAAGTAATTGTAAGTAAAGGCGACAAAATTAAAGTCGGACAGCTTGTTGCAACGAGTGCCGGTTTTGTTTCGGCCAATATACACTCTTCGGTTTCAGGAACTGTTTCTAAAATTGAAATGGTTACCGATAGCTCAGGCTATAAGAAAGAGGCGATAATTATTAATGTTGAAGGCGATGAGTGGGACGAATCGATTGATCGGTCGCCCAAAATAGTTGCCAATTTTGATTTCGATGCCAAATATATCTCCAACAAAATTGTTTCGTGCGGAATTGTTGGCCTTGGTGGAGCAACTTTCCCAACACATGTAAAACTTATGCCACCTTCGGGAATGAAAGCCAAGGTGTTGATTATTAATGGTGCCGAATGTGAACCATACCTTACTGCCGACCATCGGTTAATGCTCGAAAAAGGTGAAGAAATACTGATTGGCACCAAGCTGCTAATGATTGCATTGGGAGTTGAAAAAGCTGTTATTGGCATCGAAAACAATAAGCCCGATGCTATCAGCAACATAACCAAACTCAGTGAAAAATACAACGATATAACTGTTTGCGCATTAAAAGTTAAATACCCACAAGGAGGCGAAAAGCAACTTATAAAAGCAGTTACAGGCAGCGAAGTCCCTTCTGGTTCACTCCCAATTTCGGTAGGCGCTGTTGTAAACAATGTAGGGACAACCTTTGCTGTTTACGAAGCAGTTATTAAGAATAAGCCTCTTTTTGAAAGAGTTATAACAGTAACAGGCAAATCGGTTAAAAACCCATCGAATTTTTTGGT
>CAZRXT010000139.1:0-1544 GCA_964604035.1 uncultured Prolixibacteraceae bacterium
ACATGCAAGCAATTTCCACGAAGCAATTTGTTGATGCAAGGCAAAATTGGAAACTATTGAATATCTTTGCACTGATTGTTCTTAACGAGTAATCGGGTCGAAAAAAGGTTTAAAAAGATAGATTTTGGAAAAATTTGAAATGGTTGCCACAACCCTTTTCGGGTTAGAAGAGATAGTTGCAAACGAGTTGCGCAATTTGGGCGCACAAGATATTAAAGTCCTTAACCGTGCTGTAAGTTTTAAAGGCGATAAAGCAATATTGTATAAAAGCAATCTGCACTTGCGCACCGCTTTGAAAGTTTTAATGCCTTTCGCTCAAATCATGATCCGCGATTCTATGGATCTCTACAAAAAGATAAAACGCATCAATTGGGAAGATTACATGTCGGTCGATGGTACGTTGGCTGTTGAGGCAACCGTTAACGGCGATTTCTTTTCGCACTCGCAATTTGTTGCTTTAAAGACCAAAGATGCTATTGTCGATCAGTTTAGGGAGAAATTCGGACGCCGTCCATCTGTCGATCTCGAAAACCCCGATCTTCGAATCAACCTTCACATTAACGAACGACAATGTTCCGTTTCGCTTGATAGTTCGGGTGCATCGTTAGGGAAAAGGGGATACCGCCTCGATCAGGTGCAAGCTCCTTTGAGCGAGGTGCTTGCTGCCGGAATTATTGCCCTTTCGGGATGGGACAAGCAACGCGACTTTATCGATCCAATGTGCGGATCGGGAACTTTCTCTATCGAAGCAGCGTTAATTGCCTGCAACATGGCGCCCGGAAGGTTGCGCCATTTCAACTTCGAAAAGTGGAAAGATTTTGATGCCGAACTTTGGTCTACAATTAAGAAAGAAGCCGACGCTCAAATTGTTGAGCCTGCCTGTAAAATCTTTGGAAGCGATTTAGAAAACCGTGCTGTTGAAATTGCCACAAGCAATGCAAAGAACGCGAGAGTTGAAAAATATATTCAATACCGGAAGATGGATTTTCTCAATTCCGATATCCATATCGAAAACAGTGTTGTGCTAATGAACCCGCCCTATGGCGAGCGTTTAATGGATAAAGATGACATTGTTCCTTTCTATCAAGCAATTGGTACACAGTTGAAACATCACTACGAAAATTGCGAAGCCTGGATACTTAGCGGCAATATTGATGCGTTGAAATTTATTGGACTTCGGCCATCAAGGAAAATCAAACTCTTTAACGGGCCAATGGAGTGCCGACTTCAGAAGTATGAGCTTTTTAAAGGAAAAAAAGGCGAAGCAAAAAGAGAAGCAGCCGAATAGCCTAAATCAAATCAATTTATAAATAGAACAATCAATCATGTCTTTCAAATCACTTGGCATTGCCCCTTCGTTGTTAAAAGTACTCGAATTAAACTGTTTCTTTCGACCATATTCAATTCAGAAAGAGGCTATGCCTGTTATTCTCGATGGAAAAGACATTTTGGGAATTGCAAAAACCGGGTCGGGCAAAACGGCTAGTTACGTATTGCCAATCCTTACCAATTTACAGGAAACCCCTGATCCAAAGAACAGGTAT
>CAZRXT010000139.1:1644-6445 GCA_964604035.1 uncultured Prolixibacteraceae bacterium
GATAAGTTGCTCCATCCATCGTTCAAAGATGAGATGGATCGGATCTTTGCGCTTCTGCCAAAGAAGCGTCAAACACTACTTTATTCGGCCACTTTAAGCGACGATCTCAGTTCTATTCCCGACGATATTCTGCACGAACCTGAGGTGATAAAGATCTATCCTAGGTTTGAAGAAGAAGAGGAAGATGAAAATATTGATCAGATTACACAGTTGGCCTATTTTATCGACGAAGAGAAGAAAGGACCACTGCTTCGTTACCTGATCAAAACCAAGAAGATGAAACAGGTGCTTATTTTTACCTCATCGATAAAAAGAGCCGATAACGTAGCCAATAAACTTCGCATCAACGGTGTTTATGCCCAGTCGTTTCATGGACAAAAATCGCAGGGTGCGCGAACCGAAATGCTTTCAAAATTCAAAAATGGACGTATTGGAGTATTGGTAACCACCGACTTGCTTGGTCGTGGTATCGATATTGAAGCTTTGCCTTTTGTGATCAACTACGAGTTGCCACGTTCGCCAAAAGATTACATCCACCGCATTGGTCGTACAGGCCGTGCCGAAGAAAAAGGTGAAGCAATTTCACTTGTTTCGCCTGAAGATGAGCACCATTTTAGGGTTATTCAAAAGAAAATGGGCAAGTGGGTCGACCGTGTTGATATTGGAGGTGTTGACTTAAAAGGATTTTAAATTTCTCGGAAAATGCAACTTGATTATATCGATAATATAAATGAATTTGGTGAAGATGTTGTACGCCTTTACGATTTCAATATGTCGGAAGCGATCCTCTTTCGCGATGCAGTTCGGCAAATTGTTTTAACCGACAGGCGTGAGTTACAACTTGCTTCACTTGAATTTGTTGAACCCCGAAATTGTTACCTCTCCCTCCGCCTCGCTAATATTGACGAGGGAATTGTAACCGACGATCAGGTGAATTTCTATTGTTACCTTACATTCGATGGCTACGAAGAACTACTTGCTCGTGTAGAACCTTTTTGCCATAAAGAGACAAAAACTTACCGCGTTCTCTACGAAGATATCGACAACCCCACCGACTTTCTTTTTGCCCCTGCCGGAACTTGGGACGAAGATTAGCTTCCTTTGGTTAGTAATTTGAGTTTGGTTTATTTTTGAAGTTCAGGTTTTTTAATGCCAGAAAACACTTTCGTGTATGGGTGTTTATCAGCGCTTCTGAATAATTTGTAACCTTTTGATGGTTTGGTCAGCACTTTTCTTCGGTTGAATATCCATTTTTCTACTTTTGTGGCATGGAAATTCTTGTATATATATTGATGGTTGCCATAGTTGGCGTTGGGGTTGTTTTCCTGTTGCGGTCGCACAAAAAGGCTGAAGTCATTTCGGAAACAACACTCAACAGTAACCCCGATCCTACATGTTGCGGGGCTCACGAAGTTTGCGAAATCGATCGTATCAAACTCGATCCCAATATCATTGAATATTACGACGACGAAGAGCTTGATGCATATAAAAACATCCTCGAAAACAATTATTCCGACGAACAGATTGACAGGTTCAGAGAGGTGCTTTACACAATGCAACCCACCGATATTAAATTTTGGTTGATAAGCCTTTCAAGAAGGGAAATCAATTTACCTTCAATTTTGCAGGAAGAAGCCCGTCAGTTAATGGCCGATGTTTAGTCTGTTAGCGAATTCTATCGACCGAACGGACAAGAACTTCGTCTTTAGCAATTGCGCGAATAGCCAAAAAGTTCAGGATCATTGACACAAGCGGAAATGCCATTGCAAGTTTGAATGTGTATGCCCCGTCGCCTAGAATTTTTACCGATGAATGCACAAAAAACCAACTTGCCAGCACAAACCCTAACATGAAAATGATGTTGAACGAAGCCACGCGCATTTGAAGAACCCTCTTCTTGTAGCTGTTGATAATGAATAGTTGAGCAATAATGATGATTCCCAACATAACCATAAGCGGAATACCCGAATAGATTTTTTTCCCTGTAAGCTCATCGGCAACTCCGGCAATTGAGAATGTGTAAATTGTTCCATTTGAAACAATTTCGCCAAGAGGCAACCACGAAATTAAGCCCATTAGAATTAATCCGATTGAAAGATATACTGTTTGAATTCGTTGTATCATGATTTTATTTTTTTTGTGCAAAAATAACGGTTTCCCGTTTGCTTTCAACAGTCGACATGTAATTCTGACTACAAATCGCAAAAATTAAAATAACGGTTTCTGCTATTCCTCGTTGCTTTCTAACGAAGTAAATCCTTCGGGAATGTGGTCGAAATAGAGCTTTCCGTTGAGGTGGTCAATTTCATGCTGAAAGATAACAGCTGTAAAATCTTCAATTTCTTCTGTCTGCTGATTTCCATCTTCGTCGAGATAGGTGATTGTGATTTGTTGTGGCCGTTCAACTTTTCCGTAGTAGCCCGGAACGCTAAGGCAGCCTTCGTTCCCGGTTTTTAAACTGTCGCCATAAAAGGTGATTTCGGGATTGAAATAAGCTTCAAAAGGTTCTTCTTCCTTATCGAGCCGCTGCACATAAATTAGTTGGATGCTTACCCCAACTTGCGGTGCTGCAATGCCAACACCGGGGTTGAGAGAATCTTGAACAGTAGCAAGCATCCGTTCTTTCAGTCGCTGCATAACTTCCGAATCCAGATCTTTTTTGCCAACTTTCCGGGCATTTTGACGGAGCAAAACCGAGTCGTTTTCCACGTTAATTGTGAAAAGCCTCATCGCCGATTCGGCAGGGGCACTCATAATACGTTGTTCTTCTTCTGGTGTGAATGCAGGTTTCTTGCAACCCGACACGATGGACAATAAAACGATCATCGAAATTAGTATTGAATTGATTTTCTGATTTTCCATAGTTTAAACAGCCGACTGAAGTTTTGGTTCTGTCCAAAAATACAAAACGAACATGTTGCCACCAAAACAATCGAAGATTTCAGAGCAAGCAAAACACCAATGAAAATATGCATCACATCAAAGTTGAGTCAAAGTTTTGAATAGCGTTAAAAATTCGATAGTTTTATGTTCCTAAAAATTGAAGATATGATACAACCATCAGAATTGATAATAAATCCCGACGGGACAATTTTTCATTTGCACCTTAAACCTGAAGATATTGCCGATACCATTTTAATGGTGGGCGATTTGAACAGGGTTGATATGATTGCCAGTTTTTTCGATAAAATTGACTGTAAGGTTCAAAATCGTGAGTTTATAACTGTTACTGGCTGGTACAAGAACAAACGTGTGTCGATTGTTTCGACAGGTATTGGTACCGACAATATCGATATTGTAGTAACCGAGCTAGATGCTTTGGTTAATGTCGATTTTCAGACCCGCGAGATAAAGGCTGATAAAAAGTCGCTGAACCTGATTCGGATCGGAACTTCGGGAAGTTTACAGGGCGATATCCCAATTAATGCTTATGTAGTTTCTGAAAAGTCGATAGGTTTCGACGGGCTGCTAAATTTTTATGCTGGCCGCAATGCTGTTTCTGACCTTCCTTTTGAAAAAGCATTTATGGAGCACATGAATTGGGATGAACTGTTGGCAAAGCCTTATGTTATTGATGGTTCCCAAAAATTAATCGACCTTTTCAGCGGTGAGAAAACTGTTGGAGGGGTAAATATTTCGGCACCGGGGTTTTATGGACCACAGGGGCGTGTGGTTAGGCTGCCACTTGTCGATCCCGATTTGAATGACAAGATTGAAGCGTTTGAATTCGAAGGACGGAAAATTACCAACTACGAAATGGAAAGTTCGGCCATTTACGGGCTCTCAAAATTGCTAGGGCACGAGGCTCTCACAATTTGCCTTATAATTGCCAACCGGGTTACCAAAGAGGCGAATGCAAACTATTACCCAGATATGAAACTGCTGGCCAAATATATTCTTGACCGGATTGTTGAAATTTGAAATTGAAACAGCAACATTGATCTGGTGCCAAATTCAGTTTGATAAGTAACCAATTCCGATTTCGAACTTGAGCTAAATTGCTGTAGTAATGAGGATTCCTATTTTTATATTGTTGATTTTGTTTGTGTTTGATGGATTTGGACAGGCAACAGATACCATTTACTTGTGGCCGGGAAATGTTCCGGGGCAAACTGCACCAAAGCACAAACCTGTTCTTACCGACAACCAGAGTGGCAATGTGACCAGAATTACCGATATCACAAATCCGGCAATTGTTGTTTTCAACCCAACAAAAAGCATTGCGAAGAATCTGAGTATTGTAGTTTGCCCGGGTGGTGCATACAAATACTTGGGCATCGACAAAGAGGGTTACGAAGTTGCACAGTGGCTTAATTCGCTTGGGATAACAGCTTATGTTCTTCAGTACCGCGTTCCCGATAATCAGTTTGGGGCTTTGCAAGATGTGCAGCGCGCTCTCCGTATTGTCAAGGATATAGATTCTGCTCAAGTAATTGGAGTGATGGGATTTTCGGCAGGCGGAAGTTTGCCGGCAAGAGCTGCAACTCTTTTCTCTGCGGATAGCTATTTGCCTGTTGATAAACTTGACAGCCTGAGTTGCCGTCCCGATTTCGCCGCGTTAATTTATCCTGCTTACCTCGATTTAGGCGAAAACAGAACACTAACGCCCGAACTTACAATTACTGGGGAAACTCCACCTTTCTTCATCTTTGGTACATCCGACGATACTTATGGAAACAGCAGTTTGGTTATGACAACAGCTTTACGCGATAAGAAAATCCCTGTTGAACTGCACTTTCTTTCTGCTGGAGGCCACGGTTATGGGTTGCGTAAAGGCAATGTTGCTGCCGAGGCTTGGCCA
>CAZRXT010000140.1:0-2223 GCA_964604035.1 uncultured Prolixibacteraceae bacterium
ATTTAGCCGCAGCCGGAAATAGAATCAATTTGGTGATGGGCTCTCAGGAAAATTACTACAAAGAAGCCGACGTTGACCGTGAAAAAGGTTGTATCCGAAGCCTCGAAAATGCTTACAATAAAGAAGGAGGGCTTGCCGTACTCTTTGGTAATATTGCCAAAGACGGCTGCATTGTCAAAACAGCCGGTGTCGATCCTTCAGTTTACCAATTTAATGGAACAGCCAAAGTATTTCATTCGCAAGAAGCAGCCTGCAACGGCATTCTTGGCGAAGAAGTGCAAGCTGGCGATGTAGTTTTCATTTTGTATGAAGGTCCAAAAGGGGGGCCGGGCATGCAAGAAATGTTGTACCCAACATCGTACATTAAGTCAGTAAAATTAGACAAAGCCTGCGCCCTTGTTACCGATGGACGTTTCTCTGGTGGAACTTCAGGATTATCAATAGGACATGCTTCGCCCGAAGCTGCTGCTGGCGGTGAAATAGGACTAGTGAGAAATGGCGATAAAATCGAGATTGACATACCGGCTCGAAAAATCAATTTATTAATTAGTGAGAATGAGATGGAACAACGCCGCAGCGAAGAGATGGCGAAAGGCAATCTTGCCTTCAAACCAAACAGAAATCGCATAGTAAGCAAAGCATTACAAGCTTATGCCAAAATGGTTACATCGTCGGATAAAGGTGCTGTTCGAAATATTTAAAAAACAAAAAAAAAGATAAAATGGCTGAAAGAATAAATGGCTCAGAAGCAATTATCCGTTCGCTCATTGAAGAAGGAGTCGAAACAATTTTTGGATATCCTGGTGGGGCAATCATGCCGGTTTATGATGCTCTTTATGATCATCGAGAGACATTACATCACATACTTACCCGCCACGAACAAGGTGCAATTCATGCTGCTCAAGGTTATGCGAGAGTAACGGGCAAAGTTGGGGTTTGCATAGCAACATCGGGGCCTGGTGCTACAAATCTGGTAACAGGTATTGCCGATGCAATGATCGATTCGACCGCAGTTGTATGCATTACTGGTCAAGTATCATCGCCGCTGCTAGGCACAGACGCATTTCAAGAATCGGATATTGTTGGCATGTCGATGCCTGTAACGAAGTGGAATCATCAGATTACAAATGTAGAGGAGATTCCTGAAGTAATGGCAAAAGCCTTCTACATTGCTCGTTCGGGAAGACCTGGTCCGGTTTTAATCGATGTTGCAAAAGACGTTCAATTTGCCGAGATCGATTTCGAATACTCAAAATGCACGGCAATAAGAAGTTATATCCCATACTTCCCAATCGACAATAAACAGATTGAAGATGCAGCTGAAGCAATTAACAACGCAAAGAAGCCTTTCCTCTTAATTGGACAGGGTGTTATAATATCTCAGGCCGAAGACGAATTGAGAGAATTGCTTGAAAAAGCAGATATTCCGGCAGCTTGGACTTTATTGGGCAATTCGGCTCTCCCATCGAACCATCCACTTAATGTTGGGATGCTCGGAATGCACGGAAATTATGGTCCAAATATCAAAACCAATGAATGCGATTTGCTTATTGGTTTAGGAATGCGCTTCGACGACCGAGTTACTGGAAAACTCACGGCTTATGCCCGTCAGGCTAAAATTATGCACATTGAAGTTGATCCATCGGAAATAGACAAAATTGTAAAAGCCGATTACCCTGTTCTTGGAGACGCTAAAAGTGTTTTGAAAAAACTGATTCCTCTTGTTCAAAAAAACTCTCACAAAGAGTGGATTCAGGAGTTCAATGACGCCTACAAAATTGAATATGAAAAGGTTATCAAAAACGATATCTACCGTGAAAATGGAAAAATATCGATGGGCGAAGCAGTTCGTATTGCCTCTGAAAAAACAAACGGCAATGCAATTTGTGTAACAGATGTTGGTCAGCAACAAATGATTGCATCGAGATACTTCAAATTCAACCAAACCAAAAGCATGGTAACTTCAGGCGGATTAGGCACGATGGGATTTGGATTACCTGCCGCAGTTGGTGCTCAAATGGGCAGACCCGACCGTACCGTTATTGCATTTATTGGTGATGGTGGATTTCAAATGACAATGCAAGAAATGGGGACTATTGCGCAAGAAAAAATTCCGGTTAAAGTTGTTATCCTTAATAATAATTTTCTGGGAATGGTGCGCCAGTGGCAAGAACTCTTCTTCGAAAAAAGATACTCATTCACAGAACTTGTTAATCCCGATTT
>CAZRXT010000140.1:2323-6418 GCA_964604035.1 uncultured Prolixibacteraceae bacterium
AAGAAAATTGTTCAGCAAATAGAAAAACAGGTTGAAGTACTAAAGGCTTACTACCTCCGTAACGATGAAATAATTTATCAGGAAGTTGCTCTATATAAGGTATCTACCGAAGCTCTAATTGGAGGCGACCAGATAGAGAAATTGGTTCGCAAACACAATGCACGTATTCTTGAAATTACAAAAGATTATACTGTAATTGAGAAAACCGGTCATAGCGAAGAAACACAAGATTTCTTTAACGAACTGAACGAATTTAAAGTCTTACAGTTTGTTCGCTCAGGGAAAGTCGCAATTACCCGTTCGCCTATCGAAAGGCTTTCTGAATTTCTAAAGAAACGCGATGAAATGCTAAAGGTTCTTGACAAGTAACAACACTCTAGCAAAATAAAAAACTCCGTGAAAGACTTATCTATCACGGAGTTTCTTTTTTAAGTATCTCTTATTGCTAAAGCGATTCCAAAATCATTTTCAACGCAGCCTGAGCCGAAACCACACGGTTAGCTGCCTCTGGAATAACAATTGAATTTGGGCTTTCAATTACGTCGTCGGTAACAATCATGTTGCGGCGGACAGGAAGACAGTGCATAAATTTTGCCTCATTGGTAATGGCCATCTGACGGTCAGAAACAGTCCAGTTCATATCCTTCGAAAGAATTTTGCCATAATCGGTATACGATGCCCAGTTCTTTGCATAAATAAAGTCGGCATCTTTAAAAGCTTTCATTTGATCGTATTCAACTTTCGCATCGCCCATAAACTCAGGCGCAAGCTCATAGCCTTCTGGGTGGGTAACTACCAAATCGTAATCAGCTGCACGCATCCATTCTACAAACGAATTAGGAACAGCCTGCGGCAGAGCACGTGGATGAGGAGCCCAAGTGAGAACAACTTTCGGACGTTTAACTTTTTTATATTCCTCAATAGTAACAAGATCGGCAAAACTTTGTAACGGGTGACGGGTTGCAGCTTCCATACTTACAATAGGCACTCCTGCATATTTCACAAACTGACTGATAATGTTTTCGCTATAATCATCGGCTCTATTTTCGAGCTGAGCAAACGAGCGTACGCCAATAACATCGGCATAAGAACCAATTACGGGGATTGCTTCTAGCAAATGCTCTGCTTTATCGCCATCCATAATTACACCACGCTCAGTTTCAAGCTTCCATGCTCCAAGGTTAACATCGAGTACCATCACTTTCATTCCCAAGTTTTCGGCAGCTTTTTGTGTGCTTAACCGGGTACGTAGGCTCGAATTAAAAAACATGAGTATCATGGTTTTATTCTTTCCCAAATGCTGAAAATCGTAAGGATTTTTCTTTACAATGAAAGCCTCTTTCAATGCTTCGTCCAAACTTGGCAAGTCGTATACTGATGTAAAATTTTTCATAATTAAGTCGTTATTAATTTGAAAGTTCCAAATTTATTACAAGACAAAATATTGACAACCACTAAGACCTAATCTGTCCGTCGCCCTCAATAATCCATTTATATGTATTCAACGCCTCAAGAGCCATGGGGCCACGGGCATGAAGTTTCTGTGTCGAAATACCAATCTCGGCACCCAATCCAAACTGAGCGCCATCGGTATAAGCAGTCGATGTATTCGAATAAACCGACGAAGCATCGACCATTTTTTGAAACATCGCAATCCGTTCAACATTTTCAGAAACAATCGATTCGCTATGTTTCGAACTATAAACCGAAATATGTTCGAGTGCTTCTTCAAAAGAACTCACTGTTTTTATTGCCATTTTATAAGAAAGGAATTCTGTTCCAAACGATTCTTCGGTAGCATGTTCAAGCAAATCAGCAGGATAACTATTCTTTATTGAATTGTAAGATTTTTCATCGGCATAAATTACAACATTCGACTTTTGAAGTAATTCTACAATACTTGGCAGATCATACAATCGTTTTTCATTGATAATCAAACAATCGAGCGCATTACAAACACTTACCCTTCGTGTTTTCGAATTATTTACAATTAAACGCCCCTTCTCTTTGTCTCCAAATTCATCGAAATATACATGGCAAATACCTGCTCCTGTTTCAATTACAGGAATTGAAGCATTTTTCCGGGTAAAATCGATAAGACTTTGGCTTCCGCGGGGAATTATAAGATCGACATAACCGCGAGCATTTAAAAGTTGAGCTGTCTCTTCGTGACCTGCAGGCAACAAAGTCAACACATTCTCGTCAATTTGATGCTTTTTAAGCACATCGCGAATAACTTTCACAATTGCAGTGTTCGAATCAATAGCATCGCTCCCACCCTTCAAAATACAGGCATTGCCCGATTTCAGGCAAAGTGAAAATACATCGAACGTTACATTTGGCCGTGCTTCGTAAATAATACCGATAACTCCAAAAGGAACAGCAATACGGGTTATCTTCAACCCATTAGGTCGGACTGTTTCAGACAAAACCCTACCAACAGGCGAGGGCAAATCAACAACATTTCTGATGTCGGATGCAATTCCGCTAATCCTATCAGTTGTTAATTGCAACCTGTCGTATTTCGGATCAGCCTTATCCATGCGCAAAAGATCTTTCTGATTTTCAGCAAGAATAAAATCAGAATTAGCCTCTGCGGCATCGGCAACATCTGTCAACACCTTATTTATTGTGTCTACATTTAGCAAGTTTAATTTGCGACTTGCCTTCAACACTTGTTCGAAAATTGGTGTACAGTCCATACTTTTTATGATTTATTTATTCGTACAAATACATGTAATCGTAATGAATCAAAGGCTTAGCATCCTTCATACCAATAAGTTCAAAAGCCTCTTCAGAATCGTATTGAGATTTTCCAATTCCAAGCTGATTCCCTTGATCGTCTTGAATCGTAATAATATCGTCCTTCTTGAAAAAACCATTTAATTCAATAACACCAACAGGCAGCAAGCTCGTTGCACTCTCTCCTGTAAGTGCTTCTTTTGCTCCTCGGTTTATAACAACAATTCCTTTAGCAAAACTTGTAGAATGAGCCAACCATTTTTGGTTACTCTTCAACTTTTTACCATTCGGATTGAAGCGGGTGCAAGTAACATTTTCTCCATTAACAATATCTGTGATAATGTTTTGCTTCTTTCCATTAGCAATGAATACAGGAATTCCTTCAAGCGCTATTTTCCTAGCCACACTATATTTTGTATGCATTCCACCACGGCCAAAACCTGATTTTAGCGAAGAAATATACCCTTCCATACTGTTATCGCTGGCACTAATTTCAGGAATTACAGTAACACCTTCATCGCCAGGAGTTCCATTGAAAATACCGTCGACATTAGACAGAATCAACAGTGCATCGCAATCCATCATTGAAGAAATTAAGCCCGAAAGTTCGTCGTTATCAGTAAACATTAGTTCGGTAACAGCAACCGTATCGTTCTCGTTTACAATTGGAACTACATTATTTTCGAGCAGAGTGGAGATACAATTCTTCATATTCAGGTAATGCCTCCGATCGATGAAATTCTCTTTGGTTGCTAAAACCTGAGCACAAAACAATTTGTGTTTTTCGAACAGCTCAGAATAGGTATTCATCAGTTTGACTTGTCCAATTGCCGACCACAACTGACGTGCTGAAACAGGATCGATATGGCTTTCGACGGGAAATGATGCTCTACCAGAAGCAACTGCACCAGACGAAATGAGCACAACATCAACCCCTTGATTTTTTAATATAGAGACTTGATTGACAATGTTGTGCATACATTCTTGATCGAGAAAACCATCTTTCCCTGCAAGCACATTACTGCCAATTTTAACTGCAATACGAATGAATTTTGTTTTTTTCATTTTTGAAATAGATAAAACATGACAAATGTCACTATTTTAACCCAAATAACAAAGAAAACCGGGAACTAAAGAATTAATAAACCAAGTAAGATAAACGAACCTGCTATTAATGTTCCATTTTGTTGAACGCAGCAACTATTCCCTGAATTATTGACGAGCTGAAACCTGTATGTTCCATTTCATTTAATCCGGTGATAGTTATACCTTTGGGTGTAGTAACTTTATCTATTTCTGCTTCGGGATGAGTATTGTTTTGCAAAATTAATTCGGCAGCACCTTTCGCAATTT
>CAZRXT010000141.1:0-6384 GCA_964604035.1 uncultured Prolixibacteraceae bacterium
TTCGACTCGTCGCCATCGATAAAGAAATCGTGCTGATATTCAATAATGGCGTTCATTGTAATCAGCAACGTTTGGTGGCGTTGTTTAATGGCATCGATGAACCATTTTGCCGAATCGAGTTTCTGCTTCACAAACATTACCGCATCTTTCTGATCTTTCGATTGTTCTTTGCGGTTTTCGCTGTAAGCTTTCAGCATATTGGCATAATGCCCGCTGATTCGGAGATCGGGAATATTTCCTTTTGTTAATGAGGCGCTTAGGTGCCCGTCGTTTGTTTCCAAAATAAAATCGGGCATAATGGTTTGATCGCCGCGATTGAGCGGATTGCTGTATGCACTTCCTGGCTTTGGGTTGAGCTTAACAATTTCATCAATTGCATCGCGAAGATCGTCCTCATCGATGTTCAAACGAGCAATAATTTTGTCGTAATGTTTCTTTGTGAACTCATCAAATTGTTCTGAAATCAACCTAATTGCATTTTCAACAATCACTGTTTTATGCTCTCTTTTCTTGAGTTGGAGTAGCAGGCATTCTTGAAGATCGCGGGCACCAATTCCTGGAGGATCAAGATCTTGAACAACCATTAGCAGGTGCAACATCTCATTGTCGCTAACCTCAATATTTGCTGAAAAGGCCAGATCATCGACCATTGCCTCAATTTCGCGCCGCAAATATCCATCTTCGTCAATATTACCAACAATGTATTCAGCAATTAGCATCTGATTTTCGTCGAGGTCGAGAAGGCCTAACTGGTCGATCAGGAACTCATGAAAAGTAGAACCAACCGAAAAGGGGATCTCTTCTTTCTTGTCGTCTTTCGAATAATTATTGGTTTTGTATTTATACGAAGGTTCATCATTGATGTAATCGTCAATCGAAATATCTTTTTCTGAACTATCTGAAGAATCAGAAGAGTCCTGGTCGTTATCTTTTTTTGCGGGGTCGATTTCCAGAACGGGGTTTTCTTCCATTTCTGTTTTAATTCGTTGCTCCAACTGCATGGTAGGCAACTCCAGCAACTTGATCATTTGAATCTGTTGCGGAGACAATTTCTGTAGCAATTTTTGCTGCAATGATAATTTCTGTCCTGCCATTTTTCCTTTTTTTAATGTGGTCTAAAATTATAAAATCTGAACCGAAAAAATTGGTATTACAAAAAAAGGTGCAGAACTAATGTCTGCACCTTTTCAAAATTTTAATATAGAGAGTTTAAAACTCGCAGTTTTTTGGTGTACGGGCAAAAGGAATTACATCGCGGATATTTCCCATACCTGTAACAAATGTGATTAAACGTTCGAAGCCGAGACCAAAACCGCTGTGAGGAACCGATCCGAAGCGACGTGTGTCGAGATACCAGCCCATCTCTTCTTTCGGAATTCCCATTTTGTCCATTTTAGCTTCTAGCTTTTCGAGGTTCTCTTCACGTTGCGAACCTCCAATAATTTCGCCAATTTGAGGGAAGAGAACATCCATTGCTGCAACTGTTTTTCCATCGGCATTTTCTTTCATGTAGAATGCCTTAATACCAGCAGGATAATTGATTAAGATTACTGGTTTTTTGAAATGAGTTTCAACAAGGTAACGTTCGTGTTCGCTTTGCAGGTCGGTTCCAAAGCCTTTAAGCGGGTATTGGAATTTGCCCTTTTGGTTATGTTTTGAATTCGTAAGAATGTCAATTGCTTCGGTATAAGTTAACCTTACAAAATCGTTGTTAACAATGAATCTCAGTTTTTCAATAAGTTCCATTGAACGTTGATCGGCAGGTTTGTCTTTTTCTTCCTGCTGTTGACGTTGGCTCAAGAAAATCAAGTCGTCCATGCAATTTTCGAGAGCATAGTTGATCAAATATTTCAGAAAAGCTTCGGCAAGATCCATGTTATCAGTTAATTCATAGAATGCCATTTCAGGTTCAATCATCCAAAACTCGGCTAAGTGGCGCGATGTATTTGAATTTTCGGCACGGAATGTTGGTCCAAAAGTGTATATCTTCGATAATGCCATTGCGGCTAATTCGCCTTCTAATTGGCCTGATACAGTGAGGTTTGTCTTCTTTCCAAAGAAATCTTGGCTATAATCAACTTTTCCATCTTCGGTGCGGGGTGGGTTACTCATGTCGAGCGTGGTAACCTGGAACATTTCGCCGGCACCTTCAGCGTCCGACGAAGTAATGAGCGGAGTATGGAAGTTGAAAAAACCTCTTTCGTTGAAAAAAGTGTGTACAGCATAAATCATTGAGTGGCGTACTCTGAAAATTGCACTAAATGTATTTGTGCGCATACGGAGGTGTGCAATTTCGCGTAAAAACTCGAGGCTGTGGCGTTTTGGTTGCAAAGGATATTTGTCGGGATCGGCTTCGCCAACCACTTCAATTTCTTTGGCAACCACTTCAACTTGTTGCTGGCCACCTGATTGGGTGAGTTCTCCAATCACGGTTAAGGCAGCTCCGGTATTTATTTTTTTCAGGAGATTCTCGTCGAAATTATTAACATCGGCAACAATCTGGAGGTTGTGTATTACTGTTCCATCATTTAAATTGATGAAGTTTACATTTTTGCTTTCGCGTTTTGTACGTACCCAGCCGCTCACTTTGACGGTGCTTCCAAATGCATCCGATTTAAGAATTTCTTTTATTTCCTGACGCTTCATGTCTTATAATGTTAAAAAATTAGCGAAGGCCAAAGTTAAAATTTTTCAGTAAAAACATCTTCATGTGTAAGTTTATCTTGTCAATATTAAAAATTTTGAAACGAAATGTTTGTCTTTCTTGTCAAAAGTAAAATGAGATGTTGGGCTTTGAAGGTTAAATTGAAGCGACAATTGGTTCGATTTTTTTTACTTGGAACAAAAAACCACCGGTTTATGGCCGATGGTTTCTAAATATATTCGCGTTGTGATTATCGTTTTATCGATTCGTATTTTAGCCTAAATCCATCTTTTAGCTCTGTAAAGAGCTCTTTCACCGAGGTGATTTTGGTGGCCCTGAAAGCATTGCTTCCACAGAATGCATATCCCGATTTCATGTTACCTTTTGCTGCATTATAAAGTGCTGTCACAATGCAATATGGGCTGCTGCTAATGTCGCAGGTTTTTATGCAGTGGAACGGACAAACTTTAGGCATTTTCAAACCTTGCTTCACCATGTCGAGGAATCCGTTTCCAATTGCACGACCAGGCATTCCTACAGGGCTTTGAATGATTTCAATTTGGCTTTCGTTTGAATCGATATAAGTTTGTTTAAACAGGTCAGAAGCATCGCACTCGTGAGTGGTTACAAAGCGGCTGCCCAGCTGGACGCCTTTTGCACCTTTTTGCATAATGTTATAGATATCAGCGCCATCGTATAAGCCGCCGGCTGCAATAACCGGAATTTCTTTATTGTATTTTTCTTCGAAAAAACGGACCTCGTTAACAACTTCTGGAACAATTTCTTCCAACGAATAACTTACATCTTCAAGTTGATCGCGTTTAAAACCAAGATGACCTCCGGCTTTTGGTCCTTCAACCACAAATGCATCGGGTAGATAATCGTAGTTGGCTTTCCATTTTGCGCAAAGTATTTTAGCCGCTTTCCCCGACGAAACAATGGGTACAAGCTTGGTTGTGCTGTCTTTTTTCAGAAAGCTTGGTAAGTTTAATGGTAGTCCGGCACCTGCAAAAATGATGTCAACTTTTTCTGAAATTGAGGTACGAACCATATCTTCGAAATTGGTTAATGCACCCATAATATTCACGCCAATAACTCCGCGTGTAGCTTTTCTGGCTTTTCTGATCTCTTCTTTTAGCCCTTCGATGCTGGCAAGCAGATAGTCTGTAGACTTTTCTTTGTATAGTAATCCAAGACCTGCACACGAAATCACACCGACTCCGCCCTCATTTGCTACTGCGGCAGCCAATCCTGATAATGAAATTCCAACTCCCATTCCGCCCTGAATAATAGGAACTTGAATGTTTAATCCTCCTAACTTAAAACCTTTCATTCGTAATATATTAAATAATTGATGCGCAAACCTATAAAGAATTTGACAGGCGCTATTTTATGTCTTGTTTTATAGGAAAATAAATTGCTCTGGTTTTTAGTATCATGCAGATATTTAGGCGGATATTAAAACTGATGAAAGAATAGTTTTTCGATTTCTACGACGAATGGTTCACAAATTCCTCTTTCGGTGATTAATCAGACTTAAATGGGAAGTGAAATTCACGATTTACTTATAAGTGCAGAAGATCTGAAACCTAAATATAATCAGTTGTTTAGCGGAAATTTCGAAACCAACCTATAACTTATTTTCAAGAAGGAAAAGTGATTCTTCAAGATTGGAGCCAAAAACGATCAAACCATTTTCGTGACCGCCCATTACCAGAACACCTTGTTCCATCTTTGTTTCTCGAATTAACTGTTGAATAGAAAATGCCATTTCAGGCGTGCCGTATTCAACTTTCGGATCGGTAGTGGGAAGCAGGTTTAAGTTATTTTTCCAAAGATTTGAATCATGAATGTGTATCACTGCGTTTGCCGATGAAAGTGTTTTGTAAATTATGGCGTGGCTCATGCTTTCTGATGATGCGGCTGACAATCCTCTGCAAACTAAACTGTTATTTTCGATAGAAGTGCTTTCAACTAAAGCTAAGTGAGAGTTTTCCAAAACCATAATTCCCCCGGTTGACGAGCCTGTAATAATAAACCGGTTTGAATTTCCATCGCGAATTGAGATGTTCCCAAACCCAATACCATTGGGTAAAACACCCAGATAGCCTTTTGCCTTTAGCGATGAGCGTATTTTGTTTATTTCGGCAAGAAGCTCATTTGCAACGGTAATTGGTTCTTTTATCCATTGCGGGTTGAATTTAATGTAACCTTCAGTCATTTTTTGAACAATTTACCTATTTCCTTATCATTTGCTCGGCAAATTCCCCTTTCGGTAATCAGGCCGGTAACTAACCGGGCGGGCGTTACATCAAATCCATAGTTCGAAACGTTGCTGCCATCAAGAACAATTTGAGCTTTAACGCCTTTCCCTTCAATGAATTTCACTTCTTCGGCATCGCGTTCTTCTATCTCAATTTCGGTTAGTCCATCTGAAATTGAAAAATCGATGGAGGAGGAGGGTAGTGCAACATAAAATGGAATGGCATTATCGTGTGCTGCAAGGGCTTTAAGATAAGTTCCAATTTTGTTGCATACATCGCCCGAGCGGGTGGTGCGGTCGCTGCCAACAATTACCATGTCGACCATTCCATGCTGCATCAGGTGGCCACCGGCATTGTCAACAATCACTGTGTGAGCGATTCCCTCTTGCTGTAATTCAAAAGCTGTTAGTTTGCTTCCCTGATTTCGGGGGCGGGTTTCGTCGACCCAAACATGCACCGCAATTCCTTTTTGATGAGCTTTGTAAATGGGTGCCAACGCAGTTCCCCAATCGATGCAGGCAAGCCATCCGGCGTTGCAATGGGTGAGGATATTTACTGTGCCTCCATTTTTCTTCATCGATATTTCTTCAATTAGCGGCAACCCGAAATCGCCAATTCTGCTGCAACAATCAATTTCAAATTGCTTTATTTCGTTGGCTTTTTCAAATGCAACTTTCTGTAATTCAGCAATCGATTCTCTGTTTTTGAGTGTCGAATACATTTCATCAACAGCCCACGAAAGGTTTACAGCAGTTGGGCGGGCGGTTTTCATTTTCGAACAAAGTTGGGCAAGGTGATCACTGTCCGAAACAGTTTCGGTTAAGGCCAGTGTTCCTAGGTAAATTCCATAAGCGGCGGTAACACCAATTAGTGGCGCTCCACGCACAACCATCTCTTTTATTGCAGAAAAAGCATCGTCGAAGGTTTTCAGGGTTTTAATACTGAATTCAAATGGAAGTTTCTGTTGATCAATAACCCGAATAATTTCCGGATTGTTTTCGTCGACCCAAATTGTGTGAAAATGTTGTCCGTTGATGATCATGCCCGATATGATTTTTAACTTTGCGGCAATTTAGAACTTTTAGAAATGGGAGATCAAAATAAAATTAAAAATGTGGTGCTCGATTTGGGTGGCGTTCTTGTTGATATCGATCCACAGCAAACCCTCGATGCAATGATGAAGCTCATTGATCCGAAGACCTCGCTTAAGCCCGATTGGGCTGAACTGAACAACGTGGTTCATGCTATGGAAGTGGGTAAATGGTCGCAGGAGGAGTTTATTTTGAAAATGAAGGAGGTTTGCAAACCTAATGTTACCGAGACCGAAATCATTGATGCCTGGTGTGTTATGCTGCTTCATTTTCCATCTCTTAGGGTCGATATGGTTCGTTTATTATCAGATCGTTATCGGGTTTTTTTGTTGAGCAATACAAACGAAATCCATGTTAATAGTTTTGAACAGCAATTTGAAAGCCG
>CAZRXT010000142.1:0-2149 GCA_964604035.1 uncultured Prolixibacteraceae bacterium
CCACCATACATCTTAAGCCTGTTTTGTTTCGTTTTGCATGTGTTTGAAATTGATTGATTGCTGTAAATTTGCTTTCATCATTAAAAATAATACGAATGAAGAATTTTCTGTGTCTTATTGCTTTGCTTTTCTTTTCGGCGACAGCATTAGAAGCTTCTAACAAAATTTGGTTTAAGCAGCCGGCAACCGATTGGAACGAAGCGTTGCCCATTGGGAACGGCCGGTTAGGCGGAATGGTGTTTGGCGGAACTCAATCGGAGCGTATTCAACTGAACGAAGAGTCGGTTTGGACGGGCAGCCGCAATAACTTTGTTGACAAGCCCGATGCGTGGAAACACCTAGCTGAAATCAGGGAACTTTTGTTTGCCGGTGAGTATGTTAAGGCACAGGAAATAACCGAAAAGGACCTAATGGGGATTGGTAACTGGGATATGTACCAAACCCTTGGCGATTTAAACCTTGTGATGGGGCACGGTAGCGTTGTTGAGAATTACACCCGTGAGCTCGACCTCGAAAATGCTATTGCAAGGGTTTCGTACTCGGCCAATGGAGTAAACTATACCCGTGAATATTTTTCGAGTGCACCCGATCAGGCTTTAATTGTAAAGATTAGTTGCAATAAGCCGGGAGCAGTGAACTTAAGTGCGAGGCTGACTCGCCCTAAAGATGCTACAATCAAGGCTCAGGGCGACGAAATAGAGATGTTTGGACAAGTAACCGCCGGGGGTGTCGACGTGGTTGGCGTTAATCCAGGCGTACATTATTTTTCGGTGCTTAAAGTTGTTCCTTCAAATGGAAAAGTTGTTCAGCAAGGCGATAGCTTGGTTGTTTCGGATGCCAATTCGGTTATTTTATACCTGACTGCAGCCACTAATTACTGGGGCGATGATCCGAAGCTGAAAAGCCGGGAGTCGTTGTCGAAAGTTCTTTCTAAAAATTTCGAATTAGTAAGAAATGAGCATATTGCCGACTATCAGTCGTTCTTTAATAGGGTGATACTTGATCTTGGAGGTGCTGAAAAGGCAACCATCCCAACCGATAAACGACTCGAACTTGTTAAAGATGGAGGAGAAGACAACGACTTGGTTGTTACTTACTTCAACTTTGGTCGTTATATGCTTATCAGCAGTTCGCGCCCCGGCGATTTAGCTGCAAACCTTCAGGGAATTTGGGCCGATGGGTTAACCCCGCCCTGGGGTGCCGATTACCATATTAACATCAACATTCAAATGAATTACTGGCCGGCCGAGGTTACAAATCTTTCGGAATGTCACTTGCCTTTCATTGCCCTGACCGATAGTTTAAGGCCCCGTGGCCGCGAAACAGCTAAGAAAATGTATAATAGCCGGGGATTTATGGCCCATTACGACACTAATGTTTGGTATTGGACTACTTCGGAAGGCAAAGCCGAGTGGGGAATGTGGCCAATGGGTGCCGCATGGTGCTGCCAGCATATTTGGCAACATTATCTGTTCACTGGCGATAAAGAATTTCTGAAAAAGAACTATCCAATATTGAAAGAGGCTTCGTTGTTTTTTGTCGATTACCTTGCAAAAGACCCCAAGACAGGTTATTTGGTGACCGGGCCATCGAGCTCGCCCGAAAATAAGTTTATCACCCCTGATGGTAAGATTTCGAACATAACCATGGGGCCAACTATGGATATGACCATTACCCGCGAGTTGATGAACAACACAATTGCAGCTTCGAAAGTACTTGGCGAGGACAAAAAATTCAGAAAAGAACTTGAATCGGTTATTCCCCGGTTGAGCCCGTTGCGTATTGGTTCCGACGGACGGATTATGGAATGGGCCGAAGAGTTTAAAGAGCAAGATCCGGGTCATCGCCACATTTCACATCTCTACGGATTGTATCCCGGAAACGAAATCAGCACGGTTAAAACGCCCGAGTTTGCAGCAGCTGCCCGAAAGACCATCGATTACCGGCTTTCGCACGGCGGAGGCCACACTGGATGGAGCCGGGCTTGGATTATCAACTACTTTGCGCGGCTGAACGATGGCGAGAAAGCATACGAAAACCTACTTGCGTTGTTCAGGAAATCAACATTGTCGAACCTTTTCGATACACACCCGCCATTTCAGATTGATGGCAACTTTGGTGCTACGGCCGGAATTGCCGAGATGCTAAT
>CAZRXT010000142.1:2249-6379 GCA_964604035.1 uncultured Prolixibacteraceae bacterium
ATACAAACTCATTAAAACGAAAAAACCGCTCCCCAGGGAGCGGTCAATCAATCTTAAATTGAAAACAGGCTTACCCAACCTGTTTTTCTTTTTTTGAGTGAAATATTTGAACTATTTATAGTGCGAATGTATGGTTGTGTTGTTAACCCGCAATTAAAGAACCATTAAACATTGGTGAATAGTCTTAGCAAAAGGTGTTGGCTATTATTTCAGAATAAACTCAAAATACCTCATGTTTATTCCGATAAAGTTCAAAATGCAGCTGTTTTTGAATTGAGAACATCAAAATAAATGTTTCCGACTAAAGTGTGAGAGCTATTTTACTTTCAAAAAATTCCATTTTTGTATAAATTTTTAAACACCATTGCAACCCTTCAATTTTTGCCCTGTCTATAACTTTGGAATTTGAACAATTGGGAACACAAACCGACATACACAGTAAGCTGATTGAGGCCAGTAAGAAAGGAGACAACAAGGCCCGCCGACAGTTGTACGAGCTTTATGCGCGCGCAATGTTCAACATCTGTTGTAGGATGATGAACAACCGCGAAGATGCTGAAGATATCTTACAAGAGTCGTTCGTGCTGGCATTTTCGAAACTCGAGTCGTTCAGGTACGACTCAACTTTTGGTGCTTGGTTGAAGCGGATTGTAATTAATACATGCATTAATGCATTGAATAAACGAAAAGTTGATTTGCTGTTGACCGAAGATATGTACCAATACCAGAATGTGAGAGACGATGATGATTACGAAGAACTACCACTGACGGTTAAGGATGTAGAAAAAGCTATGGAACAACTTCCCGAGGGTGGGCGGCTGGTTTTCTCGCTCTACCTGCTCGAAGGGTACGACCATCTTGAAATTGCAGAAATTCTGAATATTACAGAGTCAACATCTAAGTCGCAATTTATGCGCGCAAAAAGGAAAGTGTGTGAAATATTAAAGGAAAAATATTATGAGAAAGCTTGAAGAATTCATACAAGACAATAGAGATGACTTTGATTCAATGCTGCCATCGCCTGAGTTATGGGGGAAAATTGAATCGAAGCTGGAGAAGAAGAATTCGGGAAGGCCCATAATCTGGAAGCTTTCTGCTGCTGTTGCTGCGGTGCTGGTTCTCGCACTGGTTGGAACTTATATGTTTGCACCACGCACAACCACCTACCGCAAATATGCATCGGTTTCAGACCCTGAAATGAAAAATTTGCTCGAAACCGAAGCATTTTATGCCGAAAAAGTCTCTTCAAAAATCAATGAAATTGAGAAATGTTATAAAGTATATCCCGAATTGAAAGTAGATATTGAAAACGATCTGAACGAACTCGATAATATGTATAAAGATTTAGAGAACGACCTGAACGATAACCTTTACAATAGGGAAGTAATAGAGGCAATGATCCAAAATAACCGTTTAAGACTGGAAATGGTCGACAGGGTACTCAATCAAATTAACTGTTAAAAAATTGCGGCAATGAAACTAACATGTTTAAATAGCAATTTAGCTAAACGATTCGACATTTGTTCGTTGTGGAATAAGTGCCATGTAAAAGCCCTGCTGCCAATTTTAGCAGGAATGTTTCTCTTTACAAATATGGCTTCTGGTCAGGTGTCTGAATCGCGTCAATTGAAAAAAGCTTTCCGGATCAACAAAAGCAGCGTTATCGACATCAACAATAAATATGGCGATGTGAGCATCGAAACGTGGGAAAAGGATTCTGTTAAGGTCGACATCTTTGTGCGAGTAAGCGAAAAAAGCAACGATAAGCTCAAGAAGAAGATGAACGACATTCGTTTCGACCTCACTCAGTCGGGGCATTTTATTGTTATCAACACAATTGTTGGCGAAAACAACAATATGATATATAGTGAGTTTAACAAACTTAAAGAGTCGATAGGAGTAGGAGAGTCGCAGGTTGAAATCGATATGAAAATAAAGGTTCCAAACAATCTTGAACTGAAGGTTTCAAACAAATTCGGAAACATTTATATCGACGATTACAGTGGCGACATGTTTATAAATATGGCCAACGGAAAACTGAAAGCTCACGATCTGAGCGGTTATGTGAATATGAAAATCAACTTTGGCGATGCCAATATTAACTCACTAGCTTCGGGCGTACTCGAAGTTTATTACAGCGACTTAAATCTTGGAAGTGCAAAGAAGCTCCGAATCACAAGTAAAACTTCCGATATCACTATAACTGAGATTGAACAAATGATTGTTAACTCGAGCCGCGATACTTACAAAATAAGAATGATAAACGATTTTGAAACAGAATCTAGTTGGACAGATTTTTCGATCAGCGAATTCCGGAACAAATCTGATATTAGAATGAATTTTGGCGACATAACCATCGATAAGGTAAAGAATACATTTCAGAATATTTTCATCGATGCACGCTCTTCGAAAATAAATCTCTGTTTTGATAATCAGATTGATATAAATTTCGACATTACCACAAATAAAGATATGAGCCTGCCTATGGAGGCTAAAATTGACAAAAAGGAACAAGTCGATCCAAAAGAAAAAACAGTGAGATACTTAGGCCGTACGGGCAATGTAAAAACCGAGGCTCCTAAGCTCATTTTAAAAAATACATCGGGCGAAATCAACATTACTAAAAGATAGAGAACGTGAAACGTTTTTTATAGCCATAAAACGAGCATGTTTCGAAACAATAGAAATCTAAATTACCATGAAAACACAAATCAAAATCGTCTTCGCTATCGCACTAATTCTGGTAGCATTTACAAGTTGCTTCGATGGAATTATTGTTGAAGGCAACAATGAAGTTACTCAAGAAACTCGTTCATTGCCTAATTTCACCGAGGTCTCATCGTCGGGAAGTTATCACATTTATTACCAGCATGGCGATTCGACTAAGGCAACAATTATTTGCGAGTCAAACATCCTTCCTTACATTGAGACAGCTGTTTACAATGGTCGACTTGACATTAAAACAGCGTTTCATGTTAGCATAAACCCTAACAAAATGATTGAAGTATATGTTGAAAGCCCTGAAATTGAAGAAATTGAACTTTCTGGCTCTGGAATTATTGAAACCGACACTGTTTATGGCGACGAGTTAGAGCTTGACTTGAGTGGGTCGGGAGATATTCGTTCTATTTTCTTTGGAAACGAGTTTTCTTCGTCAATTTCTGGATCTGGAAGTATGGATATTTATACCGAATGCACTACTGCAAAAACCTCGATATCGGGTTCAGGAAAAATTCTCATTGAAGGTGCTGCCACAAATGGCGATTTCAACATTTCAGGATCGGGCAAGATAAAAGCTCAAGATTTTGAACTCAAAAATGCCGAAATAACGATCAGTGGCTCGGGCGATTCATATATCAACGCATCCGATTTGCTGGAAGTCGACATTAGTGGCAGTGGTAATATTTATTACATTGGCCACCCATCAATAGATATAAACAATTCAGGTTCTGGACGTTTAGTTAACGACAATTGAACGGCTACAGTAGGCCGATTTTATTTCTTTTTGAAAAACTAAAGTTTATGAGAAAAATAATTTTTACTTCAATACTTCTACTTGCGTTGAACTCTGTTATGGCTCAAAAATTTGAACGTGCAGTGGGATTAAGGCTTGGCTACTATAAGTCTGTATTCTTCGACATTCAAAATAAAGACCTTACAACATACCGGTTTATGATTAGCTGGCGCGATGACGGGCGTCAGCTTACTGCTATGAAATATTTTCAACACTACAGGGTCGATTTCCTTCCAAACTATTTGTCGCTATATTATGGATACGGTGTACATGCCGGATACACAATGTGGAATCAGTATTTCAGAAACGAGGAGCATGGTTATTATTGGGAAGAAGTTACGGCACCTGTAGTTGGCCTCGACGGTCTGTTTGGCATTTGCTACGATTTAGACAGAGTGCCGATATCGATCACTGCGGAGGCAAAACCATTTTTTGACTTCTGGGGAAAGAGAATCTTCAATGTCGGGCCATTCGATTTTGCAATTAGTGGCATATATAGGTTTTAATCAACGAATTATTAAATCAGAAAAAATATCAAAATGAACACAAAAATAGCATTCACACTTATAGCACTTCTATTCACAACCTTCGCATTTGGCCAGAAAACCATAAGAAT